>NZ_JADPJQ010000124.1:629570-685524 GCF_023073515.1 Bradyrhizobium sp. 17
GACGGCAAGGTTGCGCTGATCACCGGCGCGGGCGGGGGGCTCGGTCAGGCCTACGCAAAGCTGTTCGCGCGGGAAGGGGCCTCCGTCGTCGTCAACGACCTCGGTGGGCCCCGTGACGGCTCCGGCGCCGACACATCGATGGCGCAGCTCGTGGTGGATGCGATCAAGGCCGAAGGCGGCAAGGCGGTCGCCAACGGCGCCGACATCTCCACCATGGAAGGCGGCCAGTCGGTGTTCGACGACGCCATCAAGCATTTCGGCCGCGCCGACATCCTCGTCAACAATGCCGGCATTCTGCGCGACCAGACCTTCGCCAAGGCGTCTGAGTCCGACTGGGACAAGGTCATCAAGGTGCATCTGAAGGGCACCTTTTGTTGCACCATGCCGGTATTTCGCTGGATGCGGGAAAACGGCGGCGGCGTCATCGTCAACACCTCGTCGACCTCGGGCCTGATCGGCAATTTCGGCCAGAGCAATTACGGCGCGGCCAAGGGCGGCATCTGGGGCCTGTCCAACGTGCTGGCAATCGAGGGCCGCAAATACAACATCCGGATCTGGACGCTTGCGCCGGGCGCGCTGACCCGCATGACCGCAGACCTGCCCCGCTATAAGGAGAACCCCGGCGCGGCGCTGGGTCCGGACGGCATCGCGCCGGCCGTGCTATACATGGTCAGCGACTTGTCCGGTGACCAGACCGGCAAGGTGCTGGGCGTGTCCGGGCCCCGCGGCGTGCGCGAAATGCGGATGATGGAAATGGACGGCTGGAAGCCGCCGCACACGGGCTGGAAGGCCCAGGACATCGCCGATCATGCCAAGGAGATCTTCTTCTCCGAAGAGCAGATCAAGATGGGGGCGCGGCGGTTTTAGCCATCGACAGAGAGAAACAAGGACAACGATGAAACTTACCGCCGACGCCAAGGGCACCTTCGCAATCGCGCCGACGCCGTTCCACGATGACGGCCGGATCGACGAGCGCTCGATCGACCGCCTGACCGATTTCTACGAGGAGGTCGGCTGCGACGGCGTCACTGTGCTGGGCATCCTCGGTGAGGCCCCGAAGCTCGATGCCGCCGAGGCCGAACAGGTGGCGGTACGCTTCGTCAAGCGCGCCAAGAAGATGCAGGTGATCGTCGGCGTCTCCGCGCCGGGCTTTGCCACCATGCGCTCGCTGGCGAAGGCCTCGATGGATGCGGGCGCGGCCGGCGTCATGATCGCGCCGCCGCCGTCGTTGCGGACCGACGACCAGATCGTCGGCTATTACAAGCAGGCGGCCGAGGCCATCGGCCCCGACGTGCCCTGGGTGCTCCAGGACTATCCGCTGACCTTGTCGGTGGTGTTCACCCCGGCCGTGATCCGCAAGATCGTCACCGACAATCCGAACTGCGTGATGCTCAAGCACGAGGACTGGCCGGGGCTGGAAAAGATCTCGACGCTGCGCAATTTCCAGAAGGACGGCTCGCTCCGGCCGCTTTCGATCCTCTGCGGCAATGGCGGGCTCTTTCTGGACTTCGAGATGGAGCGCGGCGCCGACGGCGCCATGACCGGCTATGCCTTCCCCGAACTCCTGATCGACGTCGTGCGGCTTTCGAAGGAAGGCAAGCGCGACGCCGCCCATGATCTGTTCGACGCACATCTGCCGCTGATCCGCTACGAGCAGCAGCCCGGCGCGGGCCTCGCCGTGCGCAAATACGTGCTGCAGAAGCGCGGCATCATCGCCTCCAGCGCCCAGCGCAAGCCCGGCGCCACCATCACGCCGGCGGCGAAGGCAGAGGTCGAGTACCTGCTGTCGCGCGTCGCCCGCGTCGACAAGCGCGCCAATCTCGGCCCGCAATCCAGCGCCGCAGGTTAATCGAATGGCCGAGGCATCAGCATCACGCCCTGCGTCGACGATCCTCCTGCTGCGCGACGGCGCGAAGGTCGACGGCAAGAGCCGCGACGAAATCGAAGTCTTCATGATGGTCCGCCATCATCAGATCGAGTTCAATTCGGGCGCGCTGGTGTTTCCTGGTGGCAGCGTCGATGCCGGCGATCAGGAGATCGTCAAGCGCTCCGACTTGTATTCAGGCGGCGAGGGCCTGAGCGAAGCGGATCGCGGCTTTCGGATCGCCGCGATCCGTGAGACCTTTGAGGAAAGCGGCATCCTGCTGGCGCGCTCGAAGGATTCGGGCACGCCTGTTGACGCCAGGCGCGCTGGCGAGATCGCCGATGCGCATCGCGTCGCGCTCAACGAGCACAAGATCAGCTTCCTGAGCATTCTGGCCGACAACGGCCTCCAGCTCGCGCTCGATACGCTCGTGCCTTACGCGCACTGGATCACGCCGGAGGGCATGCCAAAACGTTTCGACACCTGGTTCTTCCTTGCGGCAGCACCGCCCGACCAGCTCGGCGCGCATGATGGCCGGGAGTCGACCGACTCGATCTGGGTCTCGCCGCGCGAGGCGGTGGAGGGCGGCGAGAGCGGCCGCTTTAAGCTGCCGTTCCCGACAACGCGCAATTTGATCCGGCTCGCCAAGCAGGGCAGCGTGAGCGCCGCGCTCGAGCACGCCCGCGGCATGTCCGTCGTGACGGTGATGCCTGTCATGACCAAGACCGAAACCGGCCGTCAGCTCCGCATTCCCCGCGAGGCCGGCTATGACGGCGAGGTGTTCGAAGCCGGGGCGATCGGCTAGGACACTTCGACACAAAGCGAGGTATCTGCGATGGCAGGCGCGCTAGGTTCCGTCCCTGACAACCGGACGGGCGCGCAATATGGACAACCGGCAGAACAATCGGCAGGACAACAATATCGCCGTCGAGCTGGCGCTGCTCCTCGCGCTCGCGACGCTCTGGGGTGGCTCCTACACCTTCATCAAGATCGGCGTCGCCACCATTCCGCCGATCACGCTGATCGCGGCGCGCACAACGATTGCGGGCCTGCTGCTGCTCGCGATCATGTGGGCGCGGGGCATCAGGCTGCCGACGGATGCCGCGACCTGGCGACGCTTCGCCTTCCAGGCCGTGCTCAATAGCGTGATCCCCTGGACATTGATCGCCTGGGGCGAGCGCCACGTCGATGCCGCGCTTGCGACCATCCTCAACTCGGCCGGCCCGATCTTCACCTTCCTGCTCACGGCCGTTGTGACGCGTCACGAGGCGACGACACCGCGAAAGCTGGTCGGGGTGGTCGCTGGTATGGCCGGCATCCTGCTGATCGTCGGCGTCGATGCCTTCCATAATGTTGGAAGCGGCCTCGTCGCGGAGGCCGCGATCGTTGCCGCCACCATCTGCTACGCCTGCGCCGCGATCTTCGGTCGCGGCTTCAAGGGCCTCGATCCCATGGCGCCCGCGGCCGGCTCGTTGCTGGCGGGGGCGGCGGCGCTGCTCCCGGCCTCGCTCATCGTCGAGCAGCCCTGGACGCTGTCGCCCTCGCTGAGTTCCGTGCTGGCGCTGCTCGCGCTGGCGACCTTCTCGACGGCCGCGGCCTTCGTGATCTATTTCCGCCTGATCCAGACCCTGGGCTCGGTCGGCACCACCGCGCAGGCCTATCTCCGCGTGCCGATCGGGGTTGCCATCAGCGTCGCCTTCCTCGGCGAGAGCCTGAGCCGGACCGCCTGGATCGGCCTTGCCTGCGTCGTCCTCGGCGTCGCCGCCATGACTATCCCGGCCCGACGGCCGGCCGGCGTCAAAACGTCATAAAACCGGGGCCAAGGAGGCCGGCAGGGCTTCAACATTAAGGATATTCGGCGGCCAGACGCATGTTCCCCCGGGACTGCAATACGTCGTATATTGGAGCTCCAATGGCCCGGTCCACACATCACCAATGTCCGCCGAATTGACGCCGACCCCTGAGAAAAAGCGAACTTTCTCGCTCTCCATCGGCCAGCTCACGTTCGGCAGCTTCCTTCTGGTGCTGGCGGTGATCATCGTCACCTCGACCGCGAGCGTGATTGCGATCCGGCACATCGACACGACCTTCGCCGAGCTGCAGCGGCTGCAGAGCGTCGGCGACCTCGCCGAGGACATCGACCGCCGCATGAACGAGCTGCGGCTCGCCGCGCGCGACTTCGTCACCGACCCTGGCGCCGGCATCCAGTTCAAGCAGGTGGGCGAGGCGGCTTCGACGCTCAGTGACATCCTGAAGAAGACCCGCATCGAGCTCGTGCCCGAGCAGCAGGATATGATCGACGGCGTCAGCGAGCGGCTTGCGACCTATCGCAGCGGCCTGGAGCGGATCTCGACCTTGATCGACCGCCGCGCCCAGCTGCTTGCCGGGCTGCCGCCGCTCCGCGACCAGTTCGACGCAGCTGTCTCCGGCACTGCGGACCGAGAGCTGGCGTCCCGCCTGTCGGAAGCGCAGAGCCGGATCGCGCTTGGGTTGCTTGCGCGCAACCCGTCCGCGGCCGAGCAGGCGGCGCAGAGCATGCGGGCGATGGGCGTCACTGATCCCAAGCTCAGATCGGCGGTCAACGAGTACGCCGAGGCGATCATCGCGGTCGCGGTCCGTGAACGGCAGATCGCCGACATCGACCGCGAGGTGCTGGGAACCGAGGGTCGGCTGATCGGCCGTGTCACCGAATTGCTGCGCGAGGTCAGCGCCCGGCGCGGTCACGTGCTGTCGCGCGACTTTGCCCGCACGCTGACGGAGGCGCGCTGGCAGAGCATCGTGCTCGGTACCATCGGTGTGCTGATCGGCATTCTCGCGGCCGGCTTCGTGGTGCGGCGGACGGTCCGTCCGCTCGCCCAGATCGCGCGGTCGATCCGCGCGCTCGCAGCCGGCGAGAAGAACACCTCGATCCCGTCCGCCGACCTCGACAACGAGATCGGCGACATCGCGCGGGCGGCCGAAGTGTTCCGCCGTGCGCTGGAGGAGGCCGACACGGCACGCGAGGCGGCGGTGCGCGCACTGACCGAGCAACGCCTTGCCGAAGAGAGCTACCGGAAACTGTTCGAGGGCTCGGTCGACGGCATCTATGTCACGACGCCGGCCGGCGACCTCCTCAACGCCAATCCGGCGCTGGCGCGGATGATGGGCTATGACAGCCCCAAAGACCTCATCGACAGCATCAACGACATCGCCCACACCATCTACGTCAATCCCGAGGCTCGCGTCGAATATCAGCGGCTGATGGCACGCGACGGAATGGTGCGCGAGTTCGAATACCAGGTGCGCCAGCGCGGCGGCGACATCCTGTGGCTGTCCGACAGTGCCACCGGCGTCCGCGACGAGGCGGGCAACATCGTCCGCTATGAGGGCACGCTGCGCGACATTACCGACCAGAAGCGCGCGGAAGACGCCATTGCCGAAGGACGGCGCCTGCTCCAGCAGGTCATCGACACCGTGCCAGCGGTCATCAACGTCAAGGACCGCGACCTGCGCTACGTGCTGATGAACCGTTACATGGCCGGCATCTTCGGAATCGAGCCCGGCGATGCGCTCGGCCGCACCACGGCCGACCTGATGTCGCGCTACGGCGCGGCCAAGTCCGACGAGAGCGACAAGCGCGTGCTGACGCTGCGAAAGGGCCTCGGCTTCTACGAAGAGGAGTACATTGATTCTTCCGGCCACATGCGGCAATGGCTCGTCAACAAGCTGCCGTTGCTCGATGCCGAAGGCGAGATCGAGCGGATCGTCACCGTGGCGCTCGACATCGGCGAGCGCAAGCGCGGCGAGCAGGAGATGCGGAAAGCCAAGGAATCCGCCGAGACCGCGCTGCGCAATCTGCGCGAGACCCAGGCCTCGCTGATCGAGGCGGAGAAGCTGGCGGCGCTCGGGCGCCTCGTCGCCGGCGTCGCGCACGAGGTCAACAATCCCGTCGGCATCAGCCTCACGGTCGCCTCCGCGCTGGAGCGCAAGACCGCGATGTTCACCGCCGAAGTCGAACGCGGCGAGCTGCGCCGCTCCACGCTCAACGACTTTCTCCATACCAGCCGCGACGCGTCCTCGCAGCTCGTCGCCAATCTCAATCGCGCCGCCGAGCTGATCCAGTCGTTCAAGCAGGTCGCCGCCGACCGCAACTATTCGGACCAGCGCAGCTTCGATCTCGGTGACCTCACCGAGCAGGTGGTGATGAGTCTGCGGCCCGGCCTTCGCAAGCACAATCTGACGCTCAACGTCGAGTGCCAGCCTGATCTGACCATGAACAGCTATCCCGGACCCTACGGCCAGGTGCTGACCAATCTGTTTCTCAACGCGGTGGCGCACGCCTTCCCGGACGGCCGGCCGGGGACCATCGACATCCAGGTGCGCGAGTCCGGCAAGGACAATGTCGAGATCATCTTCTCCGACAATGGCTGCGGCATGTCGCTCGACGTCCGCCGCCGTGCCTTCGATCCGTTCTTCACGACGCGGCGCGATCAGGGCGGCACCGGCCTCGGGCTGCACATCGTCTACAGCATCGTCACGAACAGGCTCGGCGGACGGCTCGATCTGGATTCCGAACCGGGCAGCGGCACACGTATCCAGATCATCCTGCCGCGCGTGGCGCCGCTCGAGCAGGCCGCCGAATAGCTAGCGGTTTTCGAGCGAAGTGGATGCCGTTCGCGTGATGAAAACGCGTCGAATCAACAATTGAGAGCTTTGGTTGATTCAATCAGAACCGAAGTCCTAGTCGACCTCCGCAAGCTTGTGCAGCGTCGCGCCGAAAATCTGGCTGGCCTTGCCGACCAGCGCGGTGCCCGTCATGTCCCCGCGCGTCTCCGTGAACGTGCCGCTGACGCCGATGCCGACCGCGGCAGGCCCGCCGAACAGCGGATTGTCGTCGCCCCGCGGCGAGGTGTGACGCTGGACCAGCACCTCACCCTTGAAGGTGTTGTCCTTCACCGTGTAGCTGCCGGTGTAGTAGAGGTACGCATCGCCGCCAAGAATCTTGCCGTCGCGAAAAAGAATCACGCCGCTGCCCTTGCCGACCCGACCATCGAGCAGGTTCACGTGAATCGAATAGAGGCCGTTCTTCATAACGTCCCGAGGCCGGCCGCCATCGCCCAATGGCGTAACCGGTAGGGCATTTATGCCAAAGGGCATGCGGCCACGCAACGCGGCAGTTTGGCCGCCGACCTTGCGAGCTTGCCCGTGAGCCGTAATTGTCCCGGCTTGTCTATGACACCGCCATGACGGTCTGATCATGAAGCGAGGCCAGTCGTTGCGAATCAAGTTGGCCCGCGAAATGCATAACCATTGTTGCACTGGCCGCGGGGGGCTGGAGCAAGACAAACGTGAGCAACTGGATCGATTCCGGCGGCGAGAAGCCGCGTCTGTACAGTGTGCGTCCCACGATTTGCGAAACACGACAACGGCGGATCGGCGGCGCGGCATGCTGGCGAACCGTGGCGAGCCTAGCATGCGTCCTGGCCCTGATCGCACTCGCGGCCCCCTTCGGCCACGCGCGCGACCGCGGCCAGTTCGTCAACGCCAATGCCGAATTGAAGGCCTGGTTCGACGGACTGCGAAGCGGCAAGGGGCCTTGTTGCTCCGATGCCGACGGCTCGGCGCTCTCGGACACCGACTGGGACAGCAAGGACGGGCACTATCGGGTCCGCGTCCCGCGTTATGGCTACGTGATCGACGGCCGACCGCAGGAGCTCGTCTGGGTCGAGGTGCCCGAGGAGGCCGTGATCTCGGAGCCGAGCCGGGTGGGGCGCACCATGGTCTGGCCGATCTATGGCTACATGGGCGTCGCCGTCCGCTGCTTCATGCCCGGCAGCATGACTTGAGGCACGCCGGGAGGCAACGTCGCCCGGTGAGCGGCGCGCGCCGTGTCAGGTATATTTCTTGTCGCGCTCGAGCAGCTCGATGGAGATGCCTTCGGGGCCGCGGATGAAGCAGATGCGCACGCCGGGGCGGATCGTGGTCGGTTCGCGCGTGAAAGTGACGCCCTTGGCCTTGAGCTCGGCGGCGACGGCGTCGATGTCCTTCACCGTGAGACCGAAATGGTCGAGGCCTTGATGCGGGTGCGGCGGCGGCGGGTTGACCGCATTGTCGCCCTCGAGGGGCGCAATGAAGATCCTTGCGCCGCCGAGATTCACGTCGATCCGTCCGGGCGCTTGCACGATCTCGCCACCGAGGATGTCCCGCAACCAGGCCGCCGTGGCCTCCGGATCGGGGCTGCGCAGATGGACGTGATCCCAAGTGACGACTGGCATTTCGTGTTCTCCCGACGGATCTTGATGTTGCAGCGCATGTTAGCGGGCTCGGCCCGTGACCGCCACCGCTCTTGCCGACTCGGCAGCTGCGCGGGAACCTTAGTTCGCCTTCCGGATTAAGTAAGCAGTGGCCGAATCCGTTGTCGAAACGTGCTTCCGCTGCGATCGGTGAGGCAACCATGAGCGCTGGGTTTGACCGCATCGGGTTAGGGCGTTTCGCCGGGACCGGCGAACGACTGGCGCGGGCGGTGACGATCGCGAGCGTTTCATTTGGGCGAGGCCTGCTGTGGCTGTTGGCGGCCATCATCGTCGGTTGCGGCATCTGGATGCTGCTCCCCGTCTCCAGAGTCAACAGTGCCGAACCGGTGAGGTCTGACGTGGCAGCCGTCGAGACGGCGCCTTCGCGCGATGCGGTCGCCGTGTCGCCGGCCTCCGAAGCTCAGATTCCGACAATGGCAGAACTCGGCCGGATCAGGATTTCATCTCAGACCTGGCGCCGCGGCGGCCTTGGATCGAAGGCGCTGGTGACGCTCACGCTGCGCAACGACAACGACTATGCCGTAAAGGATGTCGAGATCGTCTGCGCTTTTGCGCGGCGTGATGGCAGTCATCTCACCGACCGCACCCGCGTTCTGGCGGATCCGGTCAGCATGAAGAGCCGCAAGACTTTTGCGCGCATTCCTGTCGGCTTCGTCAACGTGAATGCCGATCAGGCGAAGTGTTCGCTTGTGGCAGCACGCCGGACCTAAGGCCGGCAGTGCCGGGTAGCGGAAAAGTTACTGTCCTGGGGGTTGGCCGAAAAACTTGGCGTCGCCATTTGAACCGAACGGCTGGGCCAGGAACTAATTAAATGATCGCCTGTTAAGGCGGAGAGCCCACGCGGGGATGCGGCGGGCGGAGCGTGGCCAATGCCCATCTTTCGGTATTTCTTCTTCGTCGGTGGAGCCTTGCTCGCACTGCTGTTCGCGGCGAACTACGTTCTGCCGACTTCGCCTGTGACGCAGGCTATCGCAACCGCAAGCAACGAACAGCCGTTGATTCGGATCCGGTCCGATCGCCACCTGCCGGAGCGTGTCGTACTCGACACCAGTCAGCCGACGCTTGCCGCCCCTGCGGCGAAGATCGCCGCCGTCGCGGCTCCCCAGCCGCCCGTGGAGAGCATGTCACCCGCTTTGGCCGAGATATCAGCCAAGGCGCGGGTCCGCGAGACGTTCGCCCAATTCACGCCGGCCGCGAAGGCCGATACCGCTGCGGTCAAGAAGACCGAGGCCAAGACGCAAATTCAGCCGCAAGTTCAGGCGCAGGCCCAGCCTCCTCAGACCCCGGCGCAGCAGCCCAAGCGCAAGGTCGCCAGAACGCATCCGGTGCCGCAGCAAGGGCGGCCGATGATGGTGATGGCGCAGCAGCCGCATTTCGGCTTCTTCAACAGCACCTGGTGAGGGCGGGTCTGACCCGTCCCGAATCGAGGCCGGAAGGGCTTTTTATTGGCCGGCCTCTCTGCTAATTCGAACCCATCCGAACGTCGCCCGGCCTGCTGGCTCGCCAGCAGCTATCTGGGGCGTCTCGGTTACGGTCCAAGATCTGGGCCAGGGCGCTCGTAGCTCAGCTGGATAGAGCATCGGATTTCGATTCCGAGGGTCGGGAGTTCGAATCTCTCCGAGCGCGCCACTTGCAGGGCCAGAGTTTTCTCGGATCTGGCGCGAGGCCGTGAGCCGCCTCTATTTGCCTTGGATCTTCAGCCCGTTGGGACCGACATTGATTTGCAGGCCATCGGGCTGCTTCTTCGTCTGGTAGAGATTGTAGCCGAGCACGGCCGCCGTGACGACCAGAGCACCGATGATCAGAAACAATACGTTGCGGCTGATAGACATTTTTTTCCTGAACCACTTGGTTGACGGCGAGAAAAAACCCGCGTGTGGGGCGCGGGGTGCTTCAGTGCGCCGCCGGCGCACTGCTTGGATAATTCGGTTCGAAGGAACTGGTTCCCTTGAGGCGCGCGCCGCGTCGGAAGGCCGGAGCCTATCTGGTCAGCGCGCCGTCGGACCGGCTTGCCGGCCCCGTGCCAGCGTGTCGGACGGCGCTTCGTGGAAGGTCGCGCGGTAAGCTGCGGCAAACTCCCCCAAATGGTGAAAGCCTTGGGCGCGCGCGCATGTGGCGACGTTGGCACCCCCGCCTTTGAGAAGGCGAGACCGCGTCGCCCACAATTTTTTCAGGCGAATGTATTGATGCAGGCTCATGCCACGCACCTTGCTGACGGCGCCGCCGAGCGTCCGGATCGAGACGCCAAACTCGCCGGCGAGATCGGCGGTATAGATCGGAGCAGTCGGATGTGCTGCGACGTAATCGTCGATCCGCTGCACGAGTTTGATCGACCGCTCGCCCTGGACGGAGGCACTCCGGTCCGAGAGCGAATCAATGCGAAACAGATCGTCGAGCGCGAGCAGCAGGCCTTCCTGGAGATGGGCGGCGACCTCGGTCGTTTCGAACAGGGCCGGCTGCACCGACGCGGTTCGCAGAATGTCGAGCAGGAGCTGCCGAATGTGGAGCAAAGCGGGGCGGTTCGCGACATAGGCCCGCAAGTCGTCCGCCTGATCGAACCAGCCCCGGTCGCTCATGCCGGGTGAGAAGATGATCATCGCATGATGATTGGTCCGGCGCTCGACGAAATGGCATTCATCGCTGCCGCGGAGCGCGATGAAGAAACGCGCGTCCAGATCCATGCCCTTGGAATTGACCTGAAGGTCGTCCGTCATGGGCAGGATCACCATCCCCCCGGGCATCCGATAGGCGGCGTCGAGGATGCGCGCGAACGAGCGCATCATGACGATGCGGCAGCCGGGCAGGGAGACGACAGCACGAGCCGCCGCGAAATTCCGAACGTCGAGCGGAATGCTTCTCGCATCTTCCATCGACTCGATCGGCCGAAACGCATCGACGTCGGCAAAGCCGATCAATTGAAGCGCCGAGGATGGGGCGAGGGCGTCGAACAACATGCGTGCGACCGGCTGCTGCAATATGACAATCAAATGAACGTCGGAACATCGCCATCAATGGCGAAACATCGCGCTTCAGTAAACCGGATTCCGGGCCGTAGTATTGCGGACATCATGGCATGAAGCTTGGCGGATCGGTGTCGTCGTCAACGATCTCGAGTCATCGGCTGGCCGGAGGCGAGGTCGATGAAATGCAGCCGCGTGCAGGCGGGACAGGCGAAGGAGGCAAAGCTCTGTGCCTCCTGTCTCAGTTGCTTCTCCAGATGTGTCTGCACATTCATGCCCGTCTGGGGACATCGAAAAACGATCAAATCGACCATCGTCGGAGAATGACGGCGTGCCGGATTGCGTCTTTGATCTAGATCAGTTTTGGAATGACTCCAGACCAACATCCTTGATCTCGCAAAAGCGAAGGGGCCCCGAAGGGCCCCTTTAGAATCACCAGCGGCGATAGCGTGGTCCGTAATAGCGAGGGCCACCGTAAAAGCGCGGTGCATATCGGGGACCGTAATAGGGCCGCGGGGCGTAGTATCCATAGTAGTTCGGGCGCCAGAAGCAGCGTCCCCAGGCGTCACAGACCATGCGGACCTGCTCGACGTCGGAGACCTGCGGCGTCGCAGGAGCAGGCGCGATGGGCATGGCGGACGCCGCCGATGATGCGACCAACGCACCCAACACGGACGCGGCGACGAGGCCAATTCTAAGCTTCATGATGTCTTTCTCCGCTTACGCAATACAGGGATATCGAAGTTTGTTCTGATCAAATTGTGGCGGGACCGAAATGTAATGCTGATGAACAGGTCTTCAGCCCAGCCCGCCGCAGGCCTGACCTTTAGCTCCGCCAGACTATCCCAGGTTCGCGCTCTTGACCAATGCTGCGCTTGCTTTGCGCTCCGCAGGACATCGCCGCCATCCTTGATCCCGCGCAATTCGTTGGTGCAGCTTCGTCCCTAAGCTTGGCGTCGTGGCCAGCTTTCGAGCATTTCGATGAGCTGGCTAGCGAGGTGGCTTTGGAGCTGTGCAATGGACAAAATGAGAATCGACAAGGGTGACTGGCTGGTCGTGTGCGACGGGCGCAAGGCGCATATTCTGGAAAACCTCGGCGACGAGATGTTTCCGAACCTCCACACCAGGGAGGTGCACGAACAGCCCAAATCCCTCGACCGGTGCGCAAGGGACCGACGCGCCGGGCAGGCTTCACGGCGCGGCCGGTAGCACGCGCAGCTCGGTGGAGCAGACTGATTGGCACGACGAGGCCGAGCGCGCCTTCCTGCGCGGCCTGGCCGGACGGCTCGATGCCGCCGTCAGCTCAGGCGAGACCTCGGCCTTGACCATGGTGGCCTCGCCGCGTGCGCTTGGGATGATTCGCGCCGATTATTCGGATGTGGTGCGCAAGGCACTCCAGGGCGAGGTCGGCAAGGACCTCGTCAAACTGCCGGTCTACGAGATCGAGAAGCAATTACTGCTGTCCGCGCCGCCAAATAGCGGCCCCCGCAGAGGACGCGCCTGCACCCCTCAGAAGCAGGGGTGCCGACGGCGGTCCTGGCCGACATAGGCGGCTGCGCTCTGGTAGCAATGGTTGGTCGACGGGCCGTCGTAAAAGGCGAACGTCCCGGGCGTGATGCCGGGCCCGTAATTGTGCAGATAGCTGATCGGGTAGGGCAGCGGGTTCGGGTAGTGGCGATGGTACCGGTGGTATCCCCGCGCCTCTGCGAGGCCAGGGGCAAGGATTGCGGCCGACAGGGCTGCAATCGCGGCTACAAGCTTCAACTTGCTCATCTCGAATCTCCGGAACCCGCACGAATAGGTCGGCTGTTTATAGCCAGTTCGGGCGGCCGGAACACCCGTCTGCAGCCAGGAAATCGACGCCAATCCCGCAGATTCCCGGGTGGGTGTGACAGAATTGCCGGTTCTGTGGTCCGGACTTGCCCATATTTGGCCTTTTCGAGATGCTTAACGAATTCCCCACACAAGTATGACCAAAGAGAATTAGCTCAAGACTCCTGTTGCCGGCTTCTTGGGGTCCATAGACCGGTCCATTCCTGAAGGCTTTCGCCGTCACCTCGCCATGCGCATCACGCTTCTGAGCCTGCTGTTGCTCTCGGTCGTTGCCGCCACGCCGGCGCGGGCCGAGCTGCATATTACCCGCGACCACGGCGGCTATGTCGAGGAGTACAAGGCCAAGTACAAGCGCGTCCGCGAGAAGGGCGAACGCGTCATCATCGACGGCATCTGCAACTCGGCCTGCACCCTGGTGCTCGGCATCGTGCCGATGAACAAGATCTGCGTGACGCCGCGAGCCAGCCTCGGCTTCCACCAGGCTTACTACGACAAGGCCTTCACTTTCGGCATCAAGGTCACCAGCGCGGAGGGGACGTCCGACCTGATGGCCTACTACCCCGACACGGTGAAGGACTGGATTCGCCGCAATGGCGGGCTCACCACCGACATGAAAAAGATCAAGAACGGCGTCGAGCTCTGGAAGATCATCGATCCCTGTCCGGACGAATGGTGAGCCGCTGAGCCGTCCGGTCCGTCGCAGCGCAGCATCGCCCGGACGAAATTGGCCGAAATTCGCATTGCCGCATTGGCCCCTGTGAGGCAATGAGGGCGGCAATGAACCACAATCAAGAAGCCCTGGCCGCCCGCGCCGCGCCGGTCCTGTTCGTCCTGCTCTGGAGCACGGGCTTCATCGGCACCAAATACGTCGTCAACAATGCCGATCCTTTGACCTACCTCGCCATCCGCATGGCGTTCGTGGTCGGTCTGATGGCGATCATCGTCGCGATCGCGCGACCGAAATGGCCGGACCGGATCGGCATCGCGCACAGCGCCGTCGCCGGCATTCTCGTCCATGGCTTCTATCTCGGCGGCACCGCAATCGCGATCGCGCACTCGATTCCGGCCGGGCTCTCCGCGCTCATTCCGGGCCTTCAGCCGATCCTGACCTCGACCATCGCCAACCGCTGGCTCGGGGAGAAGGTGACGCCGGTGCAATGGGCGGGGCTCGTCCTTGGCCTCGGTGGCGTCGTGCTGATCCTGCACGGCCGCCCCATGACCGGCGAAGCCGGGCTCGGCTGGCTCGCCTCCGTCGTCTCGCTGATCAGCATCACGCTCGGCACGCTCTATCAGCGCCGCTACTGCAATCACATCGACTGGCGCGCCGGCAATCTCGTGCAGTACGTGTCCGTCACGATCTTCTTCGCGATCGGTGCGTTCCTGTTCGAGGACCGCGTGGTGCACTGGACGCGCGAGTTCATGTTCGCGCTGGCCTGGCTCGCCGTGGCGCTTTCGATCGGTTCGATCGGACTGCTGTACTGGCTGATCCGCCACGCCGCCGCCACGTCGGTTGCAAGCCTGTTCTATCTGGTGCCCGCCGTGACGGCGCTGATGGCTTATCTGCTGTTCGGAGAAAAGCTCGATGCGCTGGCGATCGCGGGCATGGTGATGTGCGCGGCCGCGGTGTTCGTGGTCAACCGACGCTTCTAGGGTTGGCGGGCCAAGCCGCTCGAATACATCCCTGATGTGCGCGGCAAGATCGTGCTACGGTCCGCGCATTTCAGTGCCTCTTTCACAGGTGATTTTGCATGAAGAAGGCGAGACGCGCATTGCTTGGCAGGTCCCTGAAGCCAGTCCGGATTGCCTGCATTAATTATGCAGAGGAGATGATGAGCGAGCAGATGATGGCGCGGCTCACTGCCGCGCTGCAGAAATGCTATGACGAGCACTTCCTGCCGGTCTGGGGCTACCCCGTCGATCTCGACGTTACCCGCAAGCCGAAGCCCACCGACTGGCAGTTGGTCTATTTCGACGATGCGACCCACAAGAATTTTCTCGGGCGGCATGAATTGACGCATCGGGGACAACCGATCTCGAAGATCTTCCTCAAGGCGCTGTCCAACGACGATCCGGTCAGTCTGGCAGCCTCGCATGAGCTGTTCGAGATGGTGCTCGACCCTATGGCCAATCTGTGGGCCGACAAGACCCGGCACACCCAATATGCCTACGAGGTCTGCGATGCAGTGGAAGAGGACGCCTTCGTCGTCAACGATCTCCCGATGTCGAACTTCGTTTATCCGTCCTGGTTCGAACCCTTCAAGCATCCCCGCGGCACGAAGTTCGACCACATGGGATTGCTCAAGGAGCCGTTCTCGATGACCGAGGGCGGCTACGTCATCAAAAAGGTGAACGGCAGGAGATTGATCAAGCAGTTCGGCTCGCCTGAGAAGCGCCGGCGCTTCAACGCCGAGGACCGGCGCGGCCATCGCAGCGAATTTCGCGATCCGCAAGGCGAGCATCACCCGGGTCGACGCGCAGCCAAGCGGTGAGGGTAGGGTATCGCTGGAGCCGTCTCCGGGCGCGTCCGCCCCCGGAGACTTGAGCGTTGCGATCAGCGCTTGGCCTTCGTGGCCTTCTTTTTCGACTTGGCAGCTTTCTTGGTGGCCTTCTTTGCTGTTTTCTTGGCCGCCTTCTTCGACGACTTCTTTGCAGCTTTCTTCGAAGTCTTCTTGGTGGCCTTCGAAGCTTTCTTCGGAGCCTTCTTGGCTTTCTTCTTGGACGCCTTCTTCGGCGCTACCTTCTTCGCAGCCTTCTTGGCGGCTTTCCTGACCTGCTTCACCGCAGTGATAGCGGCGTCCTTGGTCGCTTCCACGGCGGTGGTGATCGTGTCCATCGCCTGTTCGGTGATCGGCTTGTCGTCGTCCATATCGTCCCCCACGGTTTGCATGGAGCGGCGACGATAGCGCGTTTCATGATTGTGTCAAAGCAACGCTCAACCTTTGCGGATCTTTGCGTAGGCGGCGAGCGCGCGCTCTCGTCCCTTGGCATGATCGACGATCGGATGCGGATAGCTCTTGCCGAGCGTGACGCCGGCGCTCGCAAGCTCGATCGGTGTCGCCTGCCAGGGCTGATGGATCAGCTCGGGTGGCACATCCTTCAACTCGGGCACCCAGCGTCGCACATAGGCTCCATCCGGGTCGAACCTCTCGCCCTGGAGCACCGGATTGAACACGCGGAAATAGGGCGCCGCGTCGGCGCCGCAGCCGGCGACCCACTGCCAGTTGGCGGGATTGCTGCCGGCATCCGCATCGACCAGCGTGTCCCAGAACCAGCTTTCGCCGTCGCGCCAGTCGATCAGGAGGTGCTTGACCAGGAACGAGGCGACGACCATTCGCACCCGGTTGTGCATCACGCCAGTGTGCCAGAGCTCGCGCAGGCCGGCGTCGACGATGGGATAGCCGGTGCGGCCGCGCTGCCAGGCGGAGAGCGCCTTGGCATCGGGCTTCCATGAGAAGCCGTCGAAATTCGCTTGCAGGTTTTCGGTTGCAAGATTGGGGTGGTCGTGCAGCAGGTGCCGGCAGAACTCACGCCAGCCGAGCTCGCTCAGGAACTTGTCGACGCCGGGTCCGATCGCGGGATTTTCCGCCGCGGCGAACCGCGCGGCGTGCCAGACCTGGCGCGGGCTGAGCTCGCCGAACCTCAAATGCGGTGACAGGCGTGAGGTGCCCTCTCGGTCCGGGCGGTCGCGATCGCCGACATAGCTTTGTGCGGTGTGCTTGAGGAAGTCGCGCAGGCGAGCGCGGGCGGAAGCTTCGCCCGGGGTCCATGTCTCGCGCAGGCCGCCGGCCCAATCTGGTTTGCCAGGCTCGAGCTTCCAGGTCTCCAGCGTGTCACTGGCGACCGTCGGCGCAGGACGCAGGTCCTTCGGCGCCGGCAGGGGCTTTGGCGGATCGCCGAGCGCCAGCACGCGCCGCCAGAATGGCGTGAACACGCGAAAGCCGCGGCCTTCCTTGTTGCGGATTACCGCGGGCGGAACGAGCAGGTCGCCGGGGAAACATTGCGAGTCCACGCCGATCTTTGCCAGCGCGGATTCGAGCTGCCGCTCAATCGCCTGATGCGGCGCCTGTGCGATCCCGTTCCAGTGGACCGTGCGGGCTCCGCTCTCACGCGCCACCTCCGCGATCACCCTGGCTGCCGGCCCCTTGCGCAGGATCAGCGATCCGCCGCGCGTGGCAATGTCGGCGCCGAGCGCCCGCAGCGACTGCGCCAGCCACCAGCGCGCCGCGGCGCCCGGCGCTCGCCCGGCCGAATCGTCCAGCACATAGAGGCAGATCACCGGCGCGCCGGTCTGCGCAGCCGCCTTGGCGGCAGCGTGGAGGGCGGGGTGGTCGGACAGGCGGAGGTCGTCGCGAAGCCAGACGATGATAGGCGGAGCGCTTGGCGTAGTGCTTAGCGTAGTTCTGGGCGTGGTCAGGGTGGCCTCATTAACGATTTGGAAAGCATGTCGCGTGCTGCGATGGAACCGTCATTAATGCGACCGTAAGCCGATTGCACGAGTATGCAGGAATTACGGAGGTGATTTCATTCATGTACGGACGAGCAACGGCGAAGTTTCTGCCGCAATTCAAACTTGGCACCAAGGCGCTCCTGTGCGCGGTGTTGCTGATCGCCATGAATACGGCGCTCGTGGTTGGCGCCGGCTATTGGTCGCTCAGCTCCGCTTTCAACGATCGTGCGCTCCGCGACATCGAGGTTAGCCTGCGGACGCTGGCCCTGGCCTTTGCCGAAATCGTTCCCGATGCGAAGATCACGATGCGGGATGGCGCGGTGGCGCGCGCCGAGATTCCCAAGATGCCGGACTTCAGGGATCACGCCATCGTCGATCGCGCGGTGTCCTATGTCGGCGGCAACGCGACCCTGTTCGTGTTCGACGATGCGAGCGGGCAGTTCGTGCGGCGGTCGACCAACGTGAAGAAGGAAAATGGCGACCGCGCCGTCGGGACCCAGCTTGCCGCCGATCATCCGGCGCAGGCGCTGCTGCGTCGTGGGGAGGCCTACAAGGGCCCGGCCACCCTGTTCGGCAAGTCCTTCATGACCGCCTATTTCCCGATCGCCGACGCCAGCGGCAAGGTCGCCGGCATCCTCTATGTCGGCATCCCGATGGCCCAATTCGAGAGCATGCTGGCCCACACCATCGAAAGCATGGCGATCGCCGCCGGGCTCGCGGCGCTGCTGGTGCTGGTTCTGACCTTGCTGGTCGTCCGCCGCGTCACCAAGCCGCTCACCTCAGTGACGCGCTCGCTGACCGCGCTCGCCGAAGGCCAGAGCGACGTCGAGATCGATTGCGAGAATCGCGCCGACGAGATCGGCGAGATCGCCCGCACGGTCGCGGTGTTCAGGAGCAATTCGCAGGAGCGGGCGCGGATGCGCAGCGAGCAGGCGGCCGCTTCGGCTGCGGCCGCCGAGCAGCGCAAATCCGAGCTGCGCAATTTCGTCGAGGAGTTCCGGGGCGGTGTCGGCGGCATTCTCGACAAGGTGCTGACATCGTCAGGCGAATTCGAGCGGACGGCGCGGCAGCTCACCGACACTGCGCGCTCCACCGCCGATCTGTCGGCGCGGTCGGCCGGAGCTTCCGAAAGCGCCTCCGAGCACGTGCGTTCGGCGGCGTCGGCCTCGGACGAGCTGTCTCAATCGATCTCCGAAATCACCCGGCGGGTGCAGGAATCGAACGTCATTTCCGCTGAGGCCGTGCGGCAGGCCGAGGCGACCGATCAGCGCATCGCGCAGCTCTCCGAGGCGGGCGCGCGCATCGGCGATGTCGTCAAGCTGATCACCTCGATCGCCGAGCAGACCAACCTGCTGGCACTGAACGCGACCATCGAGGCCGCGCGCGCGGGCGATGCCGGCCGCGGTTTTGCGGTGGTGGCCCAGGAGGTCAAGACGCTCGCCGGCCAGACTGCCAAGGCGACCGACGAGATCTCGAACCAGATCGCCAGCATGCAGCTTGCGACCGAGGAATCGGTTGTCGCCATCAAGGCGATCAGCCAGACCATCGAGCGCATCAGCGGCATCGCGGGCTCGATCTCGGCGGCGGTCGAGCAGCAGAAGAGCGCGACCCAAAACATCGTCGTCAGCGTTCGCGCGGCGGTATCGGGCACGGCCGATGTCGCCGTCAACGTCCGTCAGGCCGCCGAGGGTGCGAACGAGACCGGTGAGACGTCCAGCCGGATGTTTGCCTCCGCCCAGGCGTTGTCGGGCGAGAGCCTGCACCTGAAGGCCGAGGTCGAGGGCTTCCTCGAGCGCGTGCGCGCGGCGTAAGAGCTAACATCGTCGTCCCGGGCGGCGCTGACGCATCGCCCGGAATGACAGTTCCGTTATTTCGGCTGCGGCACGATCCGGATGTAGGGCTTCGGCTCCTTCCAGCCTTGCGGGTAGATCGTCTTGGCCTCGTCGTTGGAGACCGAGCCCGCGATGATGACGTCGTCACCCTGCGACCAGTCGGCCGGGGTCGCGACGCGGTGCTTGGCGGTGAGCTGGAGCGAGTCGATCACGCGGAGGATCTCCTGGAAGTTCCGACCCGTCGTCATCGGATAGACCAGCACCAGCTTGATCTTCTTGTCCGGCCCGATGATGAAGACGTTGCGGACCGTCTGGTTGTCGGCGGCCGTGCGGGTGAGGGGATCGCCCGAAATCGCGGCCGGCAGCATGCCGTAGAGCTTGGAGACGTTGTAATCGGTGTCGCCGATCATCGGATAGTTCGGGGCCGCGCCTTGCGTCTCCTTGATGTCCTCCGACCATTTGGAATGGCGGTCGACCGGATCAACCGAGAGGCCCATCAGCTTGACGCCGCGCTTGTCGAATTCCGGCTTCAGCTTGGCCAGCGCGCCGAGCTCGGTCGTGCAAACCGGTGTGAAGTCCTTCGGGTGCGAGAACAGCAGCGCCCAGCTATTGCCGATCCAGTCGTGGAACTTGATCTTCCCTTCGGTGGTCTCGGCTTCGAAGTCGGGGGCGGTGGTGCCAATCGGAAGTGTCATGGTTCTACCTCATGTTATTGAATTTACTTGCGAATTCATCTTTGACCGTCGCGGGCATTATAGGGTCTCCGCGATCCCAAGTGAACGCTAACTGAACTGCTTCAAGTAAAATGTGAATTCCTTCTTTGAAGGCCTGATTTCCTAGCACCTTTTTGTTACAGCCGCGCCCGCGGCGAAACATCTCCACCGGGGCTATACGGGCGTGATTGCCCCGAGAAAGCCTTTTATGACTTCCATCACGCTCGCCCGGCGCTTGCCAGAACCAAAATGGTCCTGACAGCGACCAATTGGCAACTATCTCAAAGAGTCGCGATCCCGGTACCGAATCATTAACCACCCCTTTACGCCGGCATGAAAATGCTGGCCGATCAGAAGAAATCTGGAAGTGAACTATGTCTGCCGCTGCGCATAAGTCTGTTGAGTCACCGTCCCTCGAACCATCCTGCCGCGATACCTCGGCCCATGCACTGACCATCGTGCGCGACGGCGTGATCACGGGCGAAGGCCCGACCACCAAGGGAAGGGTGCACTTCTCCCGCTCGCTCGATGCCGATGACACCGCTTGGTGCGCCCGCATTCTGACCGCCACGGCCGTCAACGACCAGCCCGTCAGCCGCACTGAGGCCGAAGTGCTGTTCGAGATCAACGAAGCAGCGACCGAACGCACCGATGGCGGCCGGTTCGACGACCTGCTCGCCAAGGCGGTGGCCCATTATGCGGCGAGCGCCTCCGGCCTGAAGGTGCCGCCGCGCAGCGTCGCGCTGTCGGCCGAATCCGATATCGAGGGCTGGGCGCCGTCCTATGCCTCCAAGGTCAACAGCGAAATGCTGGAGTGGATCGCCGGCCAGATGCGCGGCAAGCGCCACAACAACCGTCGCCTGATGGCGATGGTGGCGACCTTCCTGGGCGCCACCGCGCTGCCCCTGGCGGGCCAATTGCCGAACGTGTTCGACATCGGCATGTAAGATTTTGGGCATGTAAAATTCTGCGCCCGTCACGAAGGACGCATTTGAACGGCGGGGTTACTTCCCCGCCGTTTTTTGTTTGCCGGCGTCCGGCTCCAGCCCGAGGGTGCGACCCGGGAAACCGGCGGCGTCGAAATAGCGTTGGCTGCCGACGCGCTGGAAGTTCAGCACGGTCTGCAGGCCGTTCTCGGACTTCTTCGACTTCTCGACCCCCTTGTACGCCTTCGGCACGACGCCGTTGGGCAACGCCTCCGACATCACGCGGCCGACCAAGCCGCCGTTCTGCGAAGCGCGCAGGCCGAGGAGCTGGGCGGCCGTCATGCCGACGTCGGCATTGCTGACCGGGATCTCGCTGACATAGCCGGCTTTGAAGTCCGGACCGATCGCGGCCATGAAGTTCATGGTGTCGCCGCGGCTGAAGCTGCCATGCATGCCCTGGCCCTGGCGCAGCACGGTGTCGGCGACCTGCACCGAGCAGTTGGTCGGCGCCTCGCCGCAATCGCTGGCATAGGAGCGGAAGTTGACCACGATCGCCGGCGTCGGCGTCGCCGCCTTGCCGCGCAGGTTGACGCTCGACAGCGGCAGCGTACCGGGGAGGCGGCCGAGCGAGTCGTCGACGAACAGGCCGGAGACGTAGTCCTGCTCGAGCAGCACCTTGACGGTCCTGGCCGCCAGCTTCTTGTCTTTGGTCGGCAAATAGATCAGGTCAGAGCCGCCATTGGTGGCGACGACGAGATCGGGCTTTTCCGGATCCTTGCCGAGCACGCCGTTGCCGGCCTTGGGGTGCTTGTTGCCCTCGACCCTGGCGTTCTTGTCGTTGGGATCGAACAGCGGCAGGTCGAGCGCCTTCGCCAGATCGAGCGCCAGAAAACCCATCGGCAAAAAGTCCTTCGGCGTGTCGTCATAACTGACCTTGGCCGAGGGGCTGGTCTTGCTTTCCTTGGAGATGGTCGAGAAGCCGTGGTCGGCCTGGACCATGATGTTGGTGGTGGCGGCAAGGCCGAGCTCGTCCAGCGCCTTGCGGAGCTGGGCGAGGTTGTTGTCGGCATTCTTGATGCCGGCCATCGAGGTCGGCCCGTTGATGCCGGGCATGATCTGGTTGAGGCTGTCGCCGGTGTTGTGCTGACTGCCATCGGGGTCGCGCGACCAGAACACCAGCACGAACGGCTTGTTGCGCGCCTTGAACATCGGCAGCACGACCTTGGCCGCGACGTCGGCGAAATAGGCCTGCTGCGCGACGTTGGCCGCCGTGGTGCCGGGCGTCTTGGCATCGCCCGCCTTGGAGTTGTCGCCGCGCGGCGGCGTGGCGAGGGGCAGGCCGGCCTTGGTGAGAGCGGCCTTGACCTCGTCCGACAGCGCCACGCCGTTCTTGCCGCCGGTCGCATCGTCGAACACGACCGAATGCAGGCCGGCCTTTTCGGGCTTGTCGGTGTGGTCGAACTGATAGGTCGGACCATGCTTGCCGAGCGCGGCGGTGCTGTAGCCCTTGTCGCGGGCCAATTTCAGGATCGTGTCCTCGTTGAGGTAGTCGCCCTTGAAATGCTCGTCGATGTCGCCAAGCACGGCGTCGTTCTCGATGAAGGGGACCACGGTGTCGCCGGCGGGTACCGAGGTGTAGTTGGTCCAGATCGTATTGGAGAACACGCCGGTATCGCCGAGATAATGGCCGGTCGACATCGCCGAGCCGTTGGCCATGGTGAAGGTCGGGAACAGCGAATGCGAATTCTTGAAGTTGACGCCCTTGTCGCGGATTTCGGCCATTGCGGGGGCGGTCTCAGGCGTGACCTTCAGCGCCCGCAGACCGTCCGGAATGAACAGGATCAGGTTACGGGGCGTGTTGTTCTCTGCGGAGGCAGGTCCGGTCGAAAATCCTGCGGACAACACTGTCAGTCCGGCTGACAGCAACACCAGCGAACGGCGCATCAAAATCTCTCCCTGCGAGGCGGCTTGGCCGCCAACCGCGGCCCCCGGCTTAATTTAGTTTCGCTGCATGACGGTTTTGTTACAAGAGCGGAGCGCCATGTAAAGAAGGACAGGGGCCCCGCTCTGCGCGGCGTCCGGCGGCACGAGATCGCGGTGTCGGCACGCGCTGCTTCAGCATCGTTATTGCGAGCGCAGCGAAGCAATCCAGAATCTTTCCCCGGCGGCAGACTGGATTGCTTCGCTGCGCTCGCAATGACGGAGTGAGTGGCTGGCAGCGTCGCGCTTCGATTCGCATTCCGAGCGGCAGACACACCTTCGCCCTCTCGCGGCGCATTTCGCCCGAGCTTTGCTTGGTCGCCTCACCCTCAAAATGAAAGAGGGCGCAGGGAAGACCGGGTGCCGGCTGGCACCCGCGGTCCACTGTGCGAGATTGTCGTAAGAACAATGCACAGCGGCATACAGGTGAAGCCCAACATCCGGCCTTCCCTGCGCAGTGGCTTTACGGCTTATGTCGTGCTCTCCCCGGGGAGCGATGCACTATTGCCCCCGTCGCCTTGCGGATGGCTGATGCGTGTGCCCGGTTGGGCAACCCACATCACCGCAACGCTTGACGCACAGACCCCGGGCGTCAGGACCACACGATTTTGCCGTACGCCGATCGCACCGGTCGTGTGCGCGACGCCTTCGCTCACGGTTAGCCGCCCTGCGAAGCCATTCGCGCCGATGTGACTAACGTCCACCGCCGTCCGGCCCGCGTTCGTGACGATCGCGATACGCCCCTCTTCCTTGGGCCGGGTTGAGAAATTCCTAACAAAAATCCGAATTCTAATAAAGAGAAATATTTTGTCGCCGTTGCGTTGACCCCGGACTTGGGTGTTTCGCTCGAAATGACGCAAGGGATTGTGGCCGAGCGGTCAATCCGGTGCCGTCGGCACCGGCGTATTCTCAGCGACCGCCTTGGCCGGCGCGGCCGTCGTGAAATTGCGGCCGCCATTGGCCAGGTTGCGGCGAAGCGATGGCGGCGCCGCCTGCAGGGCAAAGATGATCGCGATCTGGGTCCGGTTCTGAAGGCGGTATTTGCGCATGATATTGCCGATATGCGCCCGCACCGTGTTCTCCGAGATCTTGAGCTCGTGCGCGATGTTCTTGTTCTGCATTCCGCGTGCGATCAGCATCATCAGGTCCCGCTCGCGCGGCGTTGGTGTGATCGAATGTTTCGGATCCCGACTCATAACTGCTCCTTCGTGGCCTTTGGTCGATGCGAACACCCCAGAATGTTCTCACTCCGTCTTGAGTGCCTCGATCGGACTGAGCTTGGATGCCTTGTGGGCGGGATAAAAACCGAAGATCAGGCCGGTCGCGATCGAGAAGGCGAGGGCAAGGCCGATCGCCTGACCGTCGATCGAGGTGATCCATCCTGCCATGCGAGCGACCGTCATCGAGAGCGTGACGCCGGCACCGACGCCGATCGCGCCGCCGAGCAGGCAGAGCACGAGGGCCTCGCAGAGAAACTGAAGACGGATGTCCCGCATCCGCCCGCCAAGCGCGCGGCGGATTCCGATCTCGCGCGTGCGCTCGGTGACCGAAACGATCATGACGTTCATGATGCTGATGCCGCCAACGAGCAGCGAGACCGAGGCGATGGCGACGAGCAGGAGCGCGACGGTGCGGATCGCTCCCTGCTGCGCTTCCATGGCGGCGGCCGGATCCTGGACCTTGAAGTCGTCCTCCTGGCCTGCGGGAATACGGTGGCGCTGCCGCAGCAGGTTTTCGATCTCCGTTCGCGCCCCCGCCATCTGTCCGTCCGCGGCCACCTTGGCGATGATATAGGCGACCGAATCCCGGTTGATGTTGCTTGCGCTGCCGAGGAAGCGCAGCTTGGCCGTGGTGAGCGGCACGAAGGCGACGTCGTCCTGCGCCGGTCCCTTGCGATCGAGAACGCCGACCACTTCGAGCGGCACCTTCATGATCCTGATCTGTGCGCCGATCGGGTCTTCGCCGGGCGCGAACAGCTCATGCGCCACCGTGCTGCCGAGGATCACGACCTTGCCGGCTGCTGCCTCCTCGCTGCCGGAAAAATAGCGGCCGGTCGCAAGCTGCCAGTCGCGCACCATGAAGTGCCCGGTCGTCGTCCCGTTGATGGTCGTGTTCCAGTTCTTGCTCTCGTGAATGACCTGGGCCGTTCCTGCAATCGAACCGGCCGCTGCCTGGATCTCGGGGATCTGCTCGAGGATCGCCTGCACGTCGCTCTCGGTCATGGTCAGCTTGCTGCCATCCTTGAGACGCACGCCGCCCTGGTAGACCGCGCCGGGGTTGATCATCAGCACGTTGGCGCCGATTGACCGGATCTGCTCCTGCAGGCGAAGCTGCGCGCCGGATCCGATCGCAAACACCGTCACGATCGAGGCGACGCCGATCACGATGCCGAGCATGGTGAGGATGCTGCGCAACGGATTCAGGCGCAAGGCGTGCAAAGCGATCTGAAAGCCCTGGAGCATGGTCATGGCGCAGCGTTCCGTTTCGGCAGGATCGGGACCAGCGTTTCGTCCGCGACGAGCTCGCCGTCGTGCAGGCGGATCGTGCGCCGGCACTGGGTCGCGATGCCGGGGTCATGCGTGATCATCACGATGGTCTGGCCGGTCCGGTTCAGCGCGGCGAACAGGGCCAGTATCTCGGCGCCGGTACGGCTGTCGAGCGCGCCAGTCGGCTCGTCGGCGAGCACGATCAGCGGGGAGGCGATCAGGGCGCGCGCGATCGCGACGCGCTGCTGCTCACCGCCCGAAAGCTGTCGCGGGAAGTGGTGGGCCCGGTGCACCATGCCGACGGCCTCCAGGCTCTGCTCGGCGCGGGCCAGACGCTCCTTGCGGCTGATGCCGCAATAGACCAGCGGCAGCGCGACGTTCTCAATCGCATTGTGGCGAGCGAGCAGATTGTAGGACTGGAACACGAAGCCGATGCTGCGGGCGCGCAGGGACGACCGGTGGTCTTCTGAGAGATCGGCGACGTCGGCTCCCTCGAGATAGAGCGCGCCCTCGCTCGGCAGGTCGAGCAGCCCGATCATGTTCATCAGCGTCGATTTTCCGGAGCCCGAGGGTCCCATCACGGCGACGATCTCGCCTCGTTCGATGTCGAAGCTGACATTGCGCACCGCAGTCACCGCTACTCCGTCGGCGCGATAGGTCCTGGAGACCGACTGCAGGCTGATGAGGGGCGGGAGGGCCGTCATGATCCGAACCTGATGCCGAGAAATTCCATGCCGGCCGGCCGGATGGCCTGACCCACGGCGACCTGGCTGCCCTCGACGAGGTCTCCGCTCCTGAGTGCGACCTGTTCGGTGCCGGCCGCGCCGACGGTTACCGGAATACGCCGGAGTGAGCCGCTGGCGGTGCGCGCCCACACGGCGCTGCGCGCCGCGGCGTCCGGCCGCGTGCCGGAGGGCTGGAAGCGCAACGCGGCAAGCGGCACTTTCAGCACGTCGTCCTGCCGCTCGATCACGATTTTCACCAGCGCCGTCATGCCGGGCAGCAACGCGCCGTCGAGATTGGAGGTGGCCAGGACGACGGTGTAGGTCACGACGTGCTGCTGGTTCTGCGGTGCCTTGCGCACCTGCCGCACCACCGCCTCGAAGCGACGGTCCGGGTAGGCATCCACCGTGAAATGCGCGCGCTGGTCGGGGGCGATGCGCCCGATATCGGCTTCGTCGACCTGCGCGTGGATTTCCATGTCCTCCAGTCGATGCGCGACCACAAACGTGGTGCGCGATTCCAGTCCGACCGCGAGGGTCTGGCCCTCGTTGACGAACCTGCCGACGACGACGCCATCGATCGGCGAGCGGATCACGGTGCGGTCGAGATCGGCCTGGGCCGCAGCGAGAACGGCCGCCTTTTCCGGCACGGCCATGCGTGCCTGCTGCAATTCCGCCTCGATCCGGCGGACGTCGGCCTGCGCCCCATCCACCGCATAGGAGTTGAGGGACATCAGAACCTCGGCCTCGCGTTCCTGGGCCAGACGTGCGGTGAACTCCGTCTGCGCGTCGTCGACCGTCGTCGTGGCCACCACGTTTTGCGACTGGAGCGCTTGCTTCCGCTGCAAGGTCTTTTGCGCCGAGCTCTTGACCGCCTGGGCGCTCTCGAGCTTGGCAGCGAGCACGTCCCGGCTACCCCTTGCGTTTTGCAGATCGATCCTGGTGCGATCGAGCTTGGCCCGTGCGACGTCGACCAGAGAATTGGCAACGGCCAGAGAGGCCCGGGCTTCGTCGACCTTGGCCGCAAAGCTGCGCGGATCGATCAGGGCGAGCGGCTGATCCTTGCTGACCGTGTCGTTGAAATCGACATAGACCCGGGCGAGCTGCCCGGACAGCTGGGAACCCACCTCGATCGTCTTGACCGGCTGCAGGGCTCCGGTGACGGTGATGGTCTGCTCGATGCTGCCGCGCTGGATTGAGGCAAAGCGGAATACGGGGGCGTCCGATCCGAAGCTCCGTGCTTCCAGCCCCACGGGTCTGAGCAGCCGTTGGCTCGATGCGTAGGCGAGGGCCGCCTTCTGCGCCGCGGCCCCGGCCGCGTCGGTGATGACGGCCGGCCCCGCGGCGTAGACCGCGGCGAGGCCACATGCAGTTCCGAGCAAGGCAATAACTGGCACAAATCGCATATCAAAAACCCGCCTCTTGAAATGGCATCGTTGGCGGCAAACGCAGAGATCGCGCTATGGTTGTAAACCGGCTATGGTTGTAAATCTTGAAAAACGCAGGCGATCGTCAGTGTGTCGCCGCTGCCGGGGCGACGGTCGGGTGCGCTTGATGATCCAGAAGTAAAGTCCGCGGGTGCTATTTTTCACGACTTGCCCGAAATGCATACGGAGCGTATCGATATGACGCGCGCGGTATCGAACTCGACAAGCTGACTGAACGTCTCGTCTGCTCTGGCCGAAGCGGCCAGCGCCCGGCGTTCAAGTCGGCACGTGGGTGGCGACGCCATGACGCACTCGGCGATACCGAAGTTCCCACGCCAGATCGTCGCGTTTCCGGTCGTCGCATTCCCAATCGCAGCATTGCCGATATCGCGCCTCGCCATGATGCCGCAGGTCGCGAGGGCGCATCCCCGCAATCACGAAACCCGATGTGTGAACACCTTCACTCGTCTTGAACGGGTGTTGGGCCTAAGACGTCGAAGCGGCGGATCGGAGCGACTCGCTCGATCCCCGCGAATTCATCCAAGCACCTTGATCTCGCTTGCAAGAAGAATGGATGGCTCGTTGCTTGTTCATCGAGCCCCAATCCGGGGAGCGCGTTTCCATGAGTTCAGGTCAAGCCACAGTTTATGTCATTGACGACGAGATCCAGATTCGAACCGCGATAGGAAGTCTCTGTGAGGAGACCGGGCATCAGGTGAAATTGTTTGCGTCGACCGACGAGTTTCTCGGGGAGACTATTTCCGGCGGGCCTTCATGCCTTGTGCTCGACGTCCGCTTTCCCGGCACGGCGCCGACCGGCCTTGAGCTTCAGCGCCGGCTCGCCGAGACGGGCGTGCTTATCCCGATCGTCTTCATCAGCGGCCATTCCGACGTCCGCGTCTCGGTCGAGGCCATGAAGCGCGGCGCAGTCGAGTTTCTTCCAAAACCCTTTCGCGAACAGGAGATCCTCGACGCGATCAGGCACGGCATCGAGCGCGACCGCAGGCGGCTCGAACGCGAAGATAGCGTGCGCGAAGCGCGCCAGCGCGTCGAGACGCTGACGGCGAGGGAGCGGGAGATCATGCTGTTGATGGCCGAAGGTCTCGTCGCCAAGCAGATCGCGGCGAGGCTCGGGGTGAGCGAAGTGACGGCCAAGGTCCATCGCACCAGGATGATGCGAAAGCTGGAGCTTCGCTCGCCGATCGAGGTGGTGCGGTTGGTCGACAGCATGGGACGCGAAGAAGAGACGACACGAACCGGCACGGGACAACCGTACAGCTAGTGCCGCAGGCACACCAAGGCGCCGCGCAACGTCTAGTCCGTACCGATTAGCATGAACTGCAGTCTGTCGCACGCAGCACGATCGGTTCAAAGTCGGTCCTGCGATGTCGGCCTCCTCCAAGACGGCATCCGAACCCAGTCAGAGATCTTAGCCAGAAAGGATATTCCATGCGCAAATTGTTTTTTGCTTCCGTTGCCGTGCTCGCCCTCTCCTCCGCCGCGCAGGCCGCCAACACTGCGACCACGGTGCAAGTGGGCGTCGTGAATGGTTCCAGCGTCTCGCAGCAGGGCCTCACCAACGACAGCTCGTCAACCAGCCAGCTCGGCATCATCAACAGCGCGACCACGATGCAGGGCACCAGCGCGGCCTCCCTCAACAACGGCAGCACGGTCAACCAGGTCGGCGTGCAGAACTCGGCGACGACCGGCCAGGTGGCGTTCGGCAACAACGGCAGCGCGATTACCCAGAACTCGTTCGGGCCTGCCGCGCTTCAGAACAACGCCGCCGCCGTCGGACAACTCAGCGTGTTCGGCGTCAACAGCAGCACCGTCTCGCAGACGGCGCACTAAGCCAGCCCCGTTTGGCCGGACGCGTCATCTGCGGCGCGTCCGCGCCATCCTTGAAAGCACCGCCTCGGGCGGGACGACTCGGTGAGAGCTTGTCCGCCGACTTTCGCGGAGGAAATGTCATGCATCAAAAATATCTCGTTGCCACGATCGTCGCGTTCGGCTTGCTGACCGCTGTCGATGCCCAGGCCGGAAACTCGGCCAGCGTGCTGCAATTCGGCACCACCAACAACTCCTTCATCTCGCAGAGTGGCGGCACCAACAACAGCGCCACCACGATGCAATTCGGCGCCACCAATACTGCGACCACCCTGCAGACGGGCTCGCTCCTGACCGTCAACACCTCAGTGATCGGGCAGGGCGGCACCACCGCGACGGCGTCCAACACCGCGTTACTCGGCCAGGCCGGTGGCTCCAATTCGAGCCTGATCGGCCAGATCGGCGCGAACAACGCGGCGGCCGTCGGACAGCTCGGAATCCTGAACGGCTCGACGATTTTGCAGCAGACTCCTTGATCGCAAATCCATTTTCAGTCGCGAGGCATGTCATGAGACATTTTTCCGGCGCCGCCTGCGGCGCGTTTCTCACCTTGTGTTGCATAGGCGCCGGATCGGCCGGTGCCCAGACCGCCGACATCAAGACCATCGTGTCGCTCGGCGGCCCGCCGGTCGTGCTGAACCAGAACAGTCAACTCAACATGGCCGGCGTGTTCATGATAGGCGGCAGCACCAGCGCGACCGTCACTCAAAACGGCACGAACAACGCGACCGGAATTCTGCAATTCGGCGGGACGACGTCGGCATCGGTCGGGCAGGCGGGCGTGAACAATGTCGCGTTTGTCGGCCAGGCCGGCCAGTCGACCAGCAGTTTCCTGTCCCAGTTCGGTGCGTTCAACTCGGCGACTGTTGTCCAGAATAGCCATTGAGTTGGGCGCGACCTCAGCGTCGTCAGAAATGCAATGGGGGCAAGGCAATGATATGCGGTAGACTGCTCCTGGCATTGGCGGCATTGCTCGCCGCCGTCCGAGGCATCCGCCGGATCCGTCCAGCGCGGCGTGACGAACCGCAACGTGAGCATCGAAACGATCGTGCGATTCGGCAACGACGTCCAGCCGGTCACGATCGAGGAGAACAGCAGCATCAATATTGCGCGTGTCATCCAGATCGGTGGCATGGGAACGGTCGATGCGACGATCATCCAGAACGGCACGCGAAATTATGTCGATGTGATCCAGGTGGGTGGCACCACCAATTTGGCGATCGGTCAGTCGGGCGTGAGCAACATCGCCGATATCACTCAGGTCGGCAATTCCACCAATGCCCTCCTGCTCCAGATCGGCGATATGAACACGGGAACGGTGCGACAATTCGGGCGCTTCAACTGGCTGTCGATATTTCAGTTCAGCCGGTGATCAGAAGGTGAGGTGCAACATGAGGTTCATCGTACTTGCAGCAGGAATGAGCATCATGACGGCGATGACAGCCGGGCCGGCCGGAGCCGGCGAGTCAGGTGACGGCCATACCACAATGGTTCAGGACGAGAATGGCACATCCGTCATCACCCAGAGCGGCGATCCGGCGCAGGCTGAGGTCAAGATCGAGAAGGAGCCTGGGCGCACGACGGTCTATCGTCGCAGCGGCGGCAACACCGCCATTGTGACGCAGGGCACCGGAAATCCACAGGACATGCTGGACTGGCTACGCAAGCAGCAGGGCCGCTGACGCACGAAGGCCCATCGTCCGTGATGGACGATGGGCCTCATCGTGAGCGGGCGTTACCAGCTGCGATAGACGCCGGTCAGGGTGCCGTTGTTGTTGCCCTCCGGGCCGACATCGCCCTGCGTCGAGCTCGGCGCGGGATGGTTGGTGCCGTTGAGCGCACTGTAAGGTCCGGCCACATCAGGATAGTACGCGCGTGGCTGAACCGGTTGGTAAGCGGGGGCGGTGCGATCCCAACCCGCGCGGGATCCGTTCCAATCATAGCCCTGGGCCGAGGCGGCCGTCGTGCCCGCGACGAGGGAAGCCGTGATCAGGCAGAGGAGTTTCGATTTGTTCTGCATTGGAGATGCTCCTTGCTGGTGTCGGGAGCCAACGACCGCAGTGCGGGAGCGTTCCGGGTGTTGTCGGCCGAAGCGATCAACTCCGATCAACTGGTTATGACGTCCGTTTCCCGGGAACACGAGCGACATCAGCCGGAATCCCGGGCGTCTTGCCGCAGCTTGTTCCCTGTTCATCCCGTGCCTTAACCAATAATTAATTATACGTTTGCGGGTGGGCGACAGCCCGGCCTAGCGTGCGGTGGGGAGCCGCTATTCGCGAAGCCAAACGAGTTGGTGCGTATCATGAAGTCGAGATCATTTGGGGCGTTGCTCGCCTCGCTCAGCGCAGCCGCGCTGCTCCTTGCCCCCAGCGCCGGTTTTGCCAGGCCCGGCGGCACCGTCGCACATGCCGCCACGCCTTCCGGTCCGGCGGCGCGTCCGCCCATTGCGCCGGGCGCCAGGTTCCGTGGCCGCAACACGCCTTGGGTGTACTGGCCGGGCGGCGGCGGGTTCTACTATGACAATGCAGGCTACGGCCAGCCTTTCGCCGAGACCCCACAACCCGTCTCCAACGACGTGCGCTACACCTATACGTACGACGTTCCCTGGGATTGGACGCATCGCTTCCCGCCGAACGTGGTGCCGTCCGACCGGCCCTACGTGCCGAGCTGTCCGACGGAGCAGGTGACTGTGCCCGGCCGCGGCGGCGGCGAGCACACCGTCAACATCATGCGCTGCTACTGAGCAGCGCGTTCGGCTCAGCTAGCCCAGCTCAAAACTGGTCACGCCGAATACGCGGTCGATCCGCAGCGGCGCGATCGGCCCCGTGTACATCCGCGCCGTCTCAAACACCGGCTTCAGCCCGAGCGATTCCGCGAGTGCAATCGCCTCGCGATTGACGGCGGGAACGTCGAGGACGATTTCGCCGCCGTTTGCGCTCGCCAGCAAGGCCTGCACGATCGCGTCCGCCGCCGTGCGGTCGTCGGCGACGAGCGGGCCGATCTTGCGGCCGGTCCGGCACGGCCGGATCACGCCCCATGCGGCGAGCTTGCCGTCGCGCAGCAGCGCGCGACCGACATGTCCTGAGGTACCGATCCAGGCACGCAGGAAAGCGCTGCGCGGAGCCGGGAACACCGTTGCATCGTCGGCTTCAACGAGCGCGAGCGGGATCGTGTCGAGCGCAACGACATCGGCGGGCGGCCTCGATGGCGCGGCGACGAAGCCGCCATAGCGGATATTGGCGTGAGCAAGCTGGAAGCCGGACTTTCTGTAATTGTCCTGCTGTGCCACGACGCCGTCGAGGCCGATCACGCGAGCGCCCGCATGCGCGATCGCCGCGTTCCACATGCGCAGGCCGTGGCCTCTGTCGCGAAAACCCGATCGCACGATGTAGAAGCCGAGAAACGCGAAGCGATCGTCGTAGTTGACGCAGGAGACGGTCGCGACCGGCTCGCCGTCGATCTCGCCGACGAAGAAGCCCTTCGCGTCCGGGATCGCGAAACAGGCGGCGTCGGAGAGGCCCGGATTCCAGCCCTCGGCCGCGGCCCAGTCGACGGCGATGGCGATCTCCTCGGGGCGCAAATTGCGGATCTCCAAATCGCTCATCTTTCAAGTCGCCTTCGACGGTGGACCTTCCGGCCGGTCCGGCGGTAGAAGGCCTCATGATAGGCCGGGCCCACGGCTCGCCTCCACGATATCACAAAGGATGATCGCTCATGGCAGCAGAGATGGCAGCAGAGAAGGTCGCACTCGTGACCGCCGGCGGCAGCGGCATGGGGGCAGGGGCTGCGCGCCGGCTCGCAGCCGACGGCTTTCGCATCGCCATCCTGTCTTCTTCCGGCAAGGGCGAGGCGCTGGCAGCCGAGCTCGGTGGGTTAGGGATCACCGGTTCCAACAAGTCGAACGACGATCTGAAGCGGCTTGTGGACGGGGCGCTTGCCCGATGGGGACGCATCGACGTGCTCGTCAACAGCGCGGGCCATGGGCCCCGGGCGGCGATCACCGAGATCACCGACGAGCAGTGGCACACCGGCCTCGACACCTATCTGCTCAACGTGATCCGTCCGACCCGGCTGGTGATGCCGATCATGCAGACGCAGAAGGGCGGCGCCATCATCAACATCTCGACCGCCTGGGCGTTCGAGCCGAGCGCGATGTTTCCGACCTCTGCGGTGTTCCGCGCTGGCCTCGCCGCCTTCACGAAGATCTTCACCGACACCCATGCCGCCGACAACATCCGGATGAACAATGTGCTGCCGGGCTGGATCGACAGCCTGCCGCAGCTGGATGCACGCCGCGACAGCGTGCCGATGCGGCGCTACGGCAAGGTCGAGGAGATCGCCGCGACGATCTCGTTCCTGGCGTCCGACGGCGCGGCCTATATCACGGGACAGAACATCCGCGTCGACGGCGGACTGACGCGTTCGGTCTGAGACGCGGAGCGTCGGATCGCGCGCGGGTTGTCGCGATGCGACAGTGGTGTGCGTCGCGCGTCACGGAGGAGGGATGACGCGTGGCCCTCCAGTCACACCCGTCACGCGTTCGCGTGCCGCACGGCTCACGCTACGTCACAGTCCCTATGAACTTCGCCGCAGCCCAAGACGGCGAGGGACCGGCAGCCTATGCCCAATCTGCGCCGGACAACTTCCGCCCGCGCATTCGAAACGCGAGATCAATCGCGCGGGGCAAGGAGACTGGAATGAAGAAGTTTTTGCTGGCGGTTGCCGCGGTTGTTTTGAGCTCCGCATCCGTGCAGGCGGCCGACCTCGCGGCGCACTACACCAAGGCGCCGATGATGGCGACGGCCTACAGCTGGACCGGCTTTTACGTCGGCGGCAATGTCGGCGGGCAATGGGGCAGCGCCGATCCGGCCACCTCGACCGCGTTCGATCCTGCCGGCTATTTCGCGGACACCAGTGTTACCGCGATTGCTGCAGTCGGCGCCCAGCGTGTCAACAGCTCCAGCGTCACCGGCGGTCTTACCGCCGGCTATAACTGGCAACTCAACAACGCCGTGCTCGGCCTGGAAGGCGATATCAACTATTTCGGCTTGAAGGGCAGTGCATCCGGCTCGGCGCTCTATCCCTGCTGCGCCCCGACCGGCTTCACCGTGTCCTCGCAGGTCTCGGCCGACTGGCTCGCCACCATCCGCGGCCGCATCGGCTTCCTCGCGGCTCCGACCTGGCTGCTCTACGCCACCGGCGGTGCGGCGATCGCCGAGGTGAAGGGCAATTTCAACTTCGTGGACACGTTCGCTGCGGCGACGGAGTCGGCCGCGTTCCGCGACACACGCCTCGGCTGGACCGCAGGTGTCGGCACCGAATATGCCTTCGGCGGCGGCTGGTCGCTCAAGGCGGAATATCTCTACGTCGACCTCGGACGCAGCACCGTGACCAGCACCAATCTGCTTGGCGGCGCGTTTCCGACCAACGTCTTCACCCACTCGGTCGATCTCAAATCGAACATCGTGCGCGTCGGCGTGAACTATAAGTTCGGCGGACCCGTCGTTGCCAGGTACTGAGCATTCCCGTTCCGACCTGGCGTGGAAAGCCCCGGCTTAGCCGGGGCTTTCTGTTTTTCGCTAGGCGGATTCAGTGCGATGCCACCAGATGCGCCAATGCTGGCAGGATCCTGTAGCGCGCGATCTCGTGCGGATATTCGCCCCGATTGGCGAGCAGGACGATCCCGATCCGCTGCGCCGGCACCAGGCCGATATAGCCGGAGGCGTTGTTGAGCCCACCCGGCTTGTCGACGACAGTGACGCCTGGAAGACGCACCGTCTCCCAGGCCATTCCCTGTCCGAACTTGTCGTCGACGCGGAAAATCTCGTGCTGCGTCATCCGCAGGGCCTCGCGCAAGTGAGGCTCGGTCGACCGCCCATCGACGCAGGCCGCAACGAATGCGGCGAGATCCCGCGGCGAAGAAAACATCTGGCCGGTGCCGGGGAAATCAAAATAACTCTGCTGGTTGCCGATGGGGCCGATTGCCATGCCCTGATCCGAGTAGCCCTGGACCGCGAACTGCATCCAGGCGTCGTCCATGACGGCACGGCTGTCCTCGCCGCGTTCGGGCACGGAGGTCGCATTCATGCCGATCGGCTTGAGGATGTGTTGTTCAAACAGGGTTGCGATCGGAGCGCCGTAACAGCGCTCGAGCACGAGTTGAAGCAGCACGTAGCCGGCGTGGCTGTAGACGCGCTGCTTGCCGGGCGCTTCGCCGCCTTGCGGTCTCCAGCTGTTGAACATGTCGATGAGCTGCGCGCGGGAAAACGTGTCGCTCGGCCACGGCGGATGATCGGTCGGCAGCAGCATGCCTGAGGTGTGCGTGACGAGTTCGCCGACAGTGATGCGGCGAACATAGTCGCCGGTGAGCTCCGGCAGATATTTCGCCAGACGATCGTCGAGCCGCAGTTCGCCGCGGAGGGCGCCGAGCGCAACCAGCGTCGCCTCAAACGGCTTGCGCAGGGAACCGAGGTTGAACAGCGTGTCCGGCGTGACCGGCCTTCGCGTGGCGCTGTCGGCAAAGCCGTAATTGAAGAACTCGACATGGCTGCCGGCATAAAGTGCAGCGGCGAGACCGCCCGGCTGGTCCGGCGTCGCGGTCGGCGTCAGTTCGTTCGCAACAATGTCGCGCATCTGCGCGATCATGTCGGAATCCGCGGCGGCCCCGCGCGGCCATGCAAGCGCAAGGGGAACGAGCGCGGCCCGGGCGAGCGCCCGTCGGGTGAGATACGATGAGGTGACAACAGACGACACGGCTCTGGCGCAAGATTCGATGCGCCCCCAGTCTCTTGTAGTGGGAAGGGCCGATCCTCCCTATTCACGATTGCGCGTGGTGGGTTCCGCGCGAGTGGTCGGTAGCCCGGATGGAGCGAAGCGCAATCCGGAAAGTGCCGCAGCCGAGCTAGCGGCCCCGATTCGCTTCCCTTCATCCAGGCTACCAGTCGGCGAATTTAACTTAGCTAATTGGCTAACAATTGTTGACGCGAGATCATGGCAGCCCTATAGTTAGCCCCATGGCTAACCAACTATCCCGGCTCGATCAGGTTTTCGCGGCCCTTGCCGATCCCACCCGGCGGGCGATCGTGATGCGGCTCTGCGCCGGCGAGGCGTCGGTCGGCGAACTCGCCGATCCCTTCGCGATGGCGCTGCCGAGCTTCATGAAGCACATCCATGTGCTGGAGACGAGCGGTCTCGTCCTGTCGGCGAAATCCGGCCGCGTGCGCACCTGCCGCCTCAGTCCTGACGCGCTCCTCACTGCGGAGGACTGGTTCCAGCACCAGCGTGCGATCTGGGAGGCGCGGCTCGATCGCTTCGAAACCTATGTAATGAAGCTGAAGAAAGAGCGGGCGGCTGCCAAACGGGCGACCAAGACAAGTAACAAGCCGATCGACAAGACAACCGACAAGACAACCAGACGGAAAGGTTCCTGACGATGACGAATTCTGCCAATCCCGCTCTGTCGCAATGGTCGCTCGACCGTGAGATCGTGATGTCGCGCGTGATCGACGCGCCGCGCGATCTGGTGTTCGAAGCGTGGTCCGACCCGAAGCATCTGCCGCAATGGTTCGGCCCGAAGGGCTTCAAGCTCGAGACCTTCGAGATCGACGTGCGGGTCGGCGGCGTCTGGCGCTTCAACATGATCGGCCCGGACGGCACGGTCTACCCGAACCGCATGCGCTTTCGCCGCATCGAACGGCCGTCGCTGATGGAGATGGATCACGGTACCGACCAGGACGAGGATCCCGGAATGTTCCGTTTCACCGTCACCTTCGCCGAGCAGAGCAACGGCAAGACGGTTCTGATGATGCGGCAGCTGGCGTCGAGCGCGGCGCAGCGCGACGGCATGATCAACTTCGGTGCCGTCGAATACGGCTACCAGACACTCGACAAGCTCGCGGCCTATGTGAGTGGGATGAAGAGGTAGGGCGAGCAGCCACTTCCTCTCTCATGCGGAGGAGGCCGCGGAGCGGCCGCCTCGAAGCACGAGGACCATTGGTGAAGCCTTCATTCTTCAAGGCGCGCGCCCCTCGGGATGAGGGGCGCTTCATTCCTTCGCGTCGTCCGTGACGATGTCGCCGAGTTTCTGCCAGCGCTGGCCGTCGAACTGCACCATCTGGAACTGCTTGTTGACGCGGTAGTCCGTCGGCGTCGTCGTCACCGAGATGCCCGGCAGCGTCAGGTCGAGTGCGATGTTGTTCAGGCTGGCGGCCTGGCGCATCACGTTCTCGCGCGTGAGATCGTCGCCGCATTGCTTCAGCACCTGCACCAGCAGCTGCGCGGTGATATAGCCGTAGACGTTCAGGTTCGAATCCTTGTCGCCCTCCGGGTAGTACTTGGCCATGAAGGCGAGATATCGCTTCATGCCGGGATCGTCCTTCCATTCGGGATCGGCTGAATCCTTGACATAACCGACGCTGACGACGCCCTTGGCGTTGTCGAGTCCGGCAGGTTTCAGCACCGCGCTGACCGAGGAGGCGTTGATGTCGATGATGTGCAGCGGCTTCCAGCCGATCTCGGCCACCTTCTTGATCGCCTGCGCGGCCTGTTTCGGCGTGGTGGCGCTGAACAGCACGTCGGCACCGGCATCCTTCAACCGCAGGATCTGCGAGTCGATGGTCGGCTCGGTGATCTCGTAGGACGTCTCGGCGACGATCATCTTCGCTTTGTCACCGAGACCTGCCTTGAAGCCGGCGAGGTAATCCTTGCCGAGATCGTCGTTCTGATAGAGCACGCCGATCCTGGCGTTCGGATGGTTCTTCAGAAGATATTGCGCGTAGATCCGGCCCTCGACGAGGTAGGACGGATTGAAGCCCATGGTCCAGGGGAAGTTCTTCGGATCGGTGAAACGCGCCGCGCCCGTTGCCGCGAAGAGCTGCGGGACCTTCTTGGCGTTGAGATATTTTTGCACGGCGACATTGGGCGCCGTGCCAATGATCTGGAAGGTCAGCAGCACCTCGTCGCTTTCGACAAGCTTGCGGGTCTGCTCAACCGTCTTCGGAGGCGAATAGGCATCGTCATACTGGATCAGATTGACCTTGCGGCCGTTGACGCCGCCCTGGTCGTTGATCATCTTCATGTAGGCGGCCTGGGTCTTGCCGATGACGGCATAGGCCGAGGCCGGCCCGCTGAGCGGGACGGTCTGGCCGACCTTGATCTCGGTGTCGGATGCGCCGGGATCGTATTTCTTCTGGGCCTGTGCCGCCGGGATCGATAGCGCGAGAACGATCGCGACTGCCGGGACACGGTTGAGAAGTACGTTTTTCATTTCCATTCCCTGTTCGTGACCGTCACTCGCCCTTGAGACCGGCCTCGCGGATCAGCCCGGTCCACTTTTTTGTTTCGTTGTCGATGAACTGACCGAACTCGGCCGCGGTGCCGGCGCGCACTTCGAGGCCCTGGGCGGTCAGCTTGTCCATGACCACCGGCTCGGCCAGCGCGCGCAAGACTTCGGCCTGCAGCTTGTCGACGATGGCCCGCGGCGTCGTCGAAGGCGCCATGAAACCGTACCAGCCGGCCGCGGCCACGTTGGGAAAACCCTGCTCGCGCAGGGTCGGCGCTTGCGGATAGAGCGCGCTGCGTTCGGCCGAGGCGACGCCGAGCACGATGAACTTTCCGCTCTGGATGTAGGGCAGTGCGGTCGGCAGCGCCGTCAGCGTGGCATCGACGCGGCCGGCGAGCAGTTCGGTGTAGGACGCGGCATCGCCACGGAAGGGAATGTTGAGACCCTTGACGCCGGCATCCCTGAACAGGAGTTCGCCGGCAAGATGCGGCTGCGAGCCGGCGCCGGGCGAGGCGAAGGTCAGGCCATCCGGCTTCGATTTGCCGTAGGCGATCAATTCGGGAAGCGTCTTGAACGGCGCATCCGCGCTGATGATCAGGAACAGCGGCGCGATCACAGCCATCGCGACGGGCTGCAGATCCTTGCGCTCATAGGTCAGCTTGCCGAACAGCGCTTCGGCGGTCGCGTAGGGCGCCGCGACATAGAGGAGGGTATAGCCGTCGCCCGGCGCATGCGCGACCGTGTCGTTGGCGATGCGGGTGCCGGCGCCCGGCTTGTTCTCTACGATGAACTGCTGGTGCAGGTTGCGGCCGAACTCTTCGGCCAGCAGCCGCAGCGAGATGTCGTTGGAGCCGCCGGGCCCGTAAGGCGAGATCAGCCGCACCATACGCGACGGCCAGGCGTCCTCAGCGCGTGCGGCGAATGGAAGTCCGGATATCGAAAGAGCGAGGGTGCCCAAAAATGTTCGCCGTGTGATGGTCATGGTGGCCTCCCGATGGCGGAGCGCCGATTGTCTTGTTCATCGCCTGGCGCTCTTCTTGTTCTGCTTTTGTGTTTCGGTCGTCGGTGCCGCCCCAATCATGGTGCGGATGCTGTCGGCAAGAGCGGCAATGCGCGGGCCGATCTCGCCCTCCAGCTGGCCGGGCTGGAGCCGGAATGCGGGGATGCCGCAATTGATCGAAAAGGCCTGCTTCGCCTCACGCGCATGAAACAGCGGCGCGGCGACGGCATGGATCGAGGCGATGTACTCGCCGAAGCAGGTGCAGAAGCCACGGCTGATGCATTGTGCGAGGCCGGCGCGGTATGTCTCGCGGAAGGCCGACCACAGCTCGGTGTCCTCGCTTGCAATGCGCTCTTCGAGCAGCGCGGCATCGGCCTGCGGCAAGGTCGCCGCCGCGGCACGGCCCATCGCCGTCATCACCACGGAAATGGGCATGCCGATGTCGGGGACGTGCGGGCCGACGTCGCCGGAGCGCGCGGTCTCGACATAGATCATGGAGGTCGCATCGAGCAGGCCGATCGAGACCGTGCCGCGCACGCTTTGCGCGAGCTCCTGCATCATGGGCCGCGCGACCTGGCGGAACTGCATGTCGGCGAGCAGCGGATGCGCCATGCGAAGGGCGCGCGCGCCGACGCGATATTTGGCGCGTTCGGAATCGTAGCGGAGGTAGCCGAGCTCGGCGAGCGTATGCGTCAGCCGCGCCACCGTTGGACGCGGAATCCCGGTCAGCGTCGACAGCTCCATGTTGCCGAGCTGCGTCGCTCCCGCCTTGAACGCTTCGAGCACCACGAGACCCTTTGCCAGCGTCGTCGCGAACGCGGCGTCGTCGATGCTGTCCGCCAGCACGGCGGCAGCGGACGAGGAGGCGCGGATCGGTTTGGACGCGGTTTTGGCCATCCAGGATTAATGAACCCGGTCGGGGCGGTTGTCCAATAGATTCATAAAATTGTATTTTGTGTCCACTATCCGGACACGCGGCGGCGTTGCCCGTGCGGATAAAATGTGCGCGACGAGCTCCGCCGCACACAGATTCTCGTCGTGATTCCGTGGGTTGTTGTGACAGGATTATTACGACTGAATGTCATATCGATTACAGCGGAGCGATTCATGTTGCAGTGGCAGGCGCGGACAAATCCCCTCGCGTGGTGGTGGGGGTCCCTGACGCTGGTCAGTGCTGCCAACATTCTCGCCTGGTTCATGCTGTACCGCGCGTTCTATCCCACGTCCGCCGGCAGCATCAGTGGCGGCTCCGACATCGGACTGATGTTCCTGCTCTGCGCCGGCTATGTCTTCGGCTGCGCCTTCCGCTCGTTCCTGCCGCGCGCCGACGTGCAGCGCATCTGTCTGTTCGACACCTGGCTCTCCAGCGTCTTCGTCGGCCGCACGGTCGCGACCGTGGCCGAACTGTGCTTCGCGGCGCAATGGGCGGTCATCCTGCATCAACTCGGGACCATGACGGGCGCCGAGACGGTTGTGAACATCGCGTGGGTGATCGTGCCCATCATCATCATCGCGGAGTGCTTCTCCTGGTATGCGGTGGTGACGACAAACTTCCTTTTCAACGCGATCGAGAACTCGCTGTGGGCGGTGACATTCTTCCTCGCGGGCATCGCGCTGTGCCGGCTGAGGCCGGAATTCCAGGGGCCGGTGCGCTGGGCGCTGATTGCCGGCATCGTCGGCATCGCCTGCTTCCTGGCCTTCCTCGTCACCGTCGACGTGCCGATGTATCTCAGCCGCTGGCGGGCAGGGTATGAAGAGGGCAACCGGTTGCTCGGCTTCCTCGAAGGCCTGCATGACGTCTCGACGCGCTGGGTCGTGACCCACGACATCGCGCACTGGAAGGGCGAGCTGACCTGGATGTTCCTGTATTTCACCGCCGCCGTGTGGTCGAGCCTTGCGCTTTGTGCGCTCTACGCGATGGAAGGCTATCTCACGCGCTATCTGGCTTGAGCAATCAGGCCTCGCCGAGATCGACCTCCGTCAAGATGCCCTGGCGCAGCGCCAGCCGGACCAGCTCGATGTCGGATCCGACGCCGAGCTTGTCCTTGATCAGGGAATGCAGGTTCGCCACCGTCTTCGGGCTGACATGGAGCGTCTCGGCGATCTCCTCTGTCGTATTCTCGGCGAGCAGTAGCCGCAGCACCTCGAACTCGCGCGGCGTGAGGACGTCGGCGGCAGAGCTTTCCCCGGCCAGCCGGCTCAGCGCGAGCTCATGGTCGATGTCGGGGCTGATCGCAATCTTGCCGGCAAGCACGTCCATCACGGCGCGCACCAGCGTCTCCGGCGGACTGGTCTTCGTGACGTAGCCCCTGGCGCCGGCGCGGATCGCCTGCACGGCAAAGCCGGCATTCTCGTGCATGGTGAAGACGAGGATCCTCGCGCCCTTGTCCCACTGCCTGATGCGCCTGACCGCCTCGATGCCGCCGATGCCGGGCATGCTCAGATCCATGATGACGAGGTCGGGCGCCTCCGATTTGTAGAGACGATAGGCCTCGGCGCCGTCGGCGGCTTCGGCGATGACGCGAAGTCCCGGCTGCTTCTGGAGCACGGAGCGATAGCCCTCGCGGACGACGGAATGGTCGTCGACCAGCAGAATGGTCGCGCCGGCCGCGCTCATGCGGCGTGCTCCAGCGGCGGCCGATCGGCGGCTGCGAGCGGAATGACGACGCGCAGTGCGGAGCCGCCGTTCGGCTTGGCCTCGAAGCTCAATTGGCCGCGCAAGGCCGCGACGCGCTCGCGCATGCCGAGCAGGCCCATTCCGGATTTCGCGACGGGATCGGTCGCGCGTCCGTCATCGTCGATCGCAAGCGCGATCTCGCTCGCCCCCATCGTCAATTCCAGGCTGACCCGCGTGGCGACGGCATGCTTGGCGGCATTGGTGAGCGCCTCCTGCACGATCCGGTAGAGGCTGGCGCTGATCGTGGCCGGCAGGGTCTCGAATGCGCCGTCGAACCGGATCGAGAAGCGCGTCTCGCCGCGGCTGCGCCCGTTCCAGCCCGCGACCAGGCCTTCGAGGCTGGCGACGAGCCCGAGCTCCTCGACATCCGGCGGCCGCAGCCGGAACAGTGTGCCGCGCAACGTCTCCATCATGCCGGTTGCGGTCCGCGCGATGCCGTCGCATTCGCCAAGCAAGGAAGGGCAGTCCTGCGCGGCGGTCTGGCGGGCGGAGGAGGCGAGCGCCCGGATGGCGGCGAGCGACTGGCCGAACTCGTCATGCAGCTCGCGCGCGAGATGGCGGCGCTCCTCGTCCTGGAGCGCGATCAGCTTCCGCGTCAGCTCGCTGCGTTCGGCAAGTGCGGTCTCGAGGCTTTCGGCGAGATGGTTGAAGCCGTCGCGGATCGCGGAGAGCTCGGCAAGGTCGAACGGCGGCAGCCGCGTGGTGAGGTCGTTGGCGGCAATCCGCTCCAGGCCGGTGCGGATCATGCGGGTGGGGCGCAGCGCGCGTGCCAGCGCGGCGTAGACCAGGGCGCAGAGCAGCGGCAGCGCGATCGCCAGCGCCAGCATCAGGCGGCCGGCCTCGTGCCAGGCCTCCGCCGTCTGCACGGCCGGCTCGACCGAGACCACGGCGTCGCCAAGCTTCGCTCCGCGCACGATCACAGGCCGTGCCGCTTCGCGGCCGGGGTCGAACAGGCTGCGATAGAAGGCCGTGAAGGCTTGCGGCGGTGGGTTTGCCGGGGCGGGCGCGCCGCTGCAGAAGCGCTGGAGGATGTCGCCGCTCGTGCCGCGGAATGCCAGGCACAGGCCGGGCGTCATCACATAGGCCGAAACGGGGTCGAGGTTGGGAAAGTCCGAGCGCGGGCTGGCGACCCACTGGATCTTGCCCTGCTGTAGCTCCAGCGTCTTGGCGACGATGGCGGCGATGTCGTCGAGGCGCGCATGCGCCGCGCGGTCGGCCGTAATCAGGAAATAGGCGGAGATAACGGCGAAGCAGGCGGCCGATATCGCGGCCACGCGCAACGTCAGACGGACTTTGAGATCGAACCTCGGGCGGTTCCACATCGGCGGGCACCTGGTGCGAACGGGTTGTCGCGCCCGCATTAAACGGCAGAACGCACCTAGCGCAAAGCCGTCAGGCGTGAGTGCGGTCCACCGTCGTGAAATTTTCCCGGTCATCGCCGGGACCGGCGCTGCTGCGAGCCCTGATTACGCCGTCCAGATTGTGCGCCGCTCCGTCATACGAGGCACATTTATGCACCTGCGCCGGTTGATCCTCTCAGTCTGTCTCCTTGTCGTCCTTCCGCCGGCTTATGCGCTTGGTGCCGAGACTGCCGTCGGCGTCGCCATGGACGATTTCAGTTATACCGATACGTCAGCGGAGCCTGCCAACCAGACCGCCGCCCACGAGCGACGGCTGGCGGCCTTCATGGCTGCGCTCCGGCAAGATATCGGCGGAGACCGGCGCTACCGGCTGGTGCCCTCGGCCCAGGACGGCGCGGCGTTCAAGGTGATCGGCGGCATCCAGAAGACGAGCACACTGGTGCAATGGGCCAAGGTCGCCGTGATCGACGTTGGCGCCAGGAAGGTCGTGATGGACAAGCTCTACACCTTCCGCGGCGACAATGATGAATCATGGGAGCGTGCCGAGATCTTCGTGTCCCGCGAGATCATGGCCGCGCTCGGCGCACCCGCGCCGATCGCGCTGGCGGTGTTCGAATTCGAGCTCGAGGACAACACCGCGGCGCCGGCCGCCGGTCTCGCGGCCGCAGATGCATCCTATCTGGCCGAAGTGACCGGCAGTGTGCGCGATGCCCTTGGCCAATCCGGCCGCTACCGCCTCGTCGATGTCGGCAGCGCGAACGAGGAGGCGGTAAAGGCACGCGCTTTACGCGACTGCGGCGGCTGCGAAGCGGCGATGGCGCAAGGGCTCGGTGCGGATCAGTCTCTGATCGGGGTGGTGCGGCGGGTCAGCCGCACCGAATACACGCTCGGCTTCCAGGTGCGCGATGCCAGGACCGGCGCGGTGCTGGCACGCGGCGACAGCGGCCTGCGCCTGGGCGCGGACTATTCCTGGAAACGGGGCGCCGTGCGGCTGGTCAGCGACCGGCTGATCGAGAACCAATAGCAGCGCTCATCGATCAGAACGTCAATTGCACCTTCATCGACTGCGAGCGGTCGCTGGCGAGCTCGAACGCTGCGACCGCGTTCTCGAACGGCATGGTCGCCGTGATCAGCGGCTTGACGTCGATCAGGCCTTCGCCCATCAGCCGCACCGCCAGCTCGAATTCGGGATCGAAGCGGAAGGTGCCGCGGAGCTGCAATTCCTTGGCGACGATGGAGTTGATCGGCAGCGTCATTTCGCCGCCCAGGCCGAGCTGCACCAACGTGGCCCTGGGCCTGAGCACGTCGAGCGCGGTGCGGAGTGCGGCCTGGTTGCCCGAGGCTTCGAACAGCGTGTCGAACACACCCTTGCCGGTGCGCCACGGATCGAGCGCCGTCGCGCCGGCCGCGACATTGATGGCGTAAGTGGCGCCGAGCTTTTTGGCGACCGCAAGCGGCGCCTCCGCGACATCGGTGACCACGATCTCGGCCGCGCCGCCGAAGCGCGAGACCAAAATCATCAGCGCGCCGATCGGGCCGCAGCCGGTGATCAGCACGCGCTTGCCGAGCAGGGGCCCGGCCTGCTTGCCGGCATGCAGGCACACCGCGAGCGGCTCGGCGACCGCGGCTTCCGCCAGCGATAGCTCGTCGGCGATCGGAACGGCCTGCGCCGCATCGACCGTGATGAATTCGCGAAAGCCGCCCTGCACATGGGGAAAGCGCATCGCGCTGCCGAGGAAGCGCATGTCGAGGCACTGGTTGCGCATGCCTTCCTGGCAATGCAGGCACCGGCCGCACGGCTTGCTCGGATTGACCGCGACCCGAGTGCCCGGCTTCACGTTCGTGACGCCGTCACCGATGGCTGCGACCACGCCGGCGATCTCGTGCCCCAGCGCCATCGGTTGCTGGATGCGCACGACACCGAAGCCGCCGTGATGATAGTAGTGCAGATCGGAGCCGCAGATGCCGCCGTTCGCGATCTTGACGCGGACTTCGCCCGGACCGGGCGCTGCATCGGGGTAGCTATCGATCCGCAGATCTTTCGGTGCGTGAATGACGACGGCGCGCATGGTTAGCTCCCTCAGCGTTTCGCGGCTCACATCGCAGCGATCATGCCGCCATCGACATAGATGATCTGGCCGTTGACATAGGTCGAGGCATCCGAGGCCAGGAAGATCGCAGCGCCCACCAGCTCGTCCGGTCGGCCCCAGCGCTTGGAGGGAACGCGGCCCATCAGCCAGTTGTTGAAGTCGGTGTTGTTGACCAGCGCCTCGTTCATGTCGGTCAGCATGTAGCCGGGGCCGATCGCGTTGGCCTGGATGCCGTGCTGGGCCCATTCCACCGCCATCGAGCGGGTCAGGTTCTTGATGCCGCCCTTGGCAGCGGTGTAGGGCGCAATCGTGGGACGCGCGAGCTCGCTGCCGAGCGAGCCGATATTGATGATTTTGCCGTACTTGCGCGGGATCATGCGCTTGGCCGCCTCGCGGCCGATCACGAAGGCGCTGGTGAGGTTGGTCTCGATCACCTTGCGCCACTCGTCGGTGGTGAACTCCACCAGCGGCTTGCGGTGCTGGATGCCGGCATTGTTGACGAGGATGTCGACCGCGATGCCCCTCTTGTCGAAGTCGTTGAAGGCGGCGACGATCGCAGGCTCGTCGGTGACGTTGAAAGCGGCGCCTTCGGCCTGGTGGCCGGCGGCGCGAAACTCGGCGACGGCCTGCTCGACACGCTTGGGATCGACGCCGTTGATGATCAGCTTGGCGCCGGCCTTGGCCATGCCCTCGGCAATGGCGCGGCCGAGGCCGCGGGAGGAGCCGGTCACGAGCGCGGTGCGGCCGGAAAGATCGAAGAGGGCGGTGCTCATCTCAAGAATCCTCAGACGTTGGAACGGCGCACGGTCAGATCGGAGCGGTCGAAGACGGCAGGCAGAAGGTCGACGCCGAGGCCGGGGCCTTCCATTGGATAGACAAAACCATCCTTGATCGTGGGCATGGTGGTCACGAGCTCATTGTACCAGCCCTTGTAGAAGGCGCGCACGGATTCCTGGATCAATGTGTTGGGCTGGCTGAACGACATGTGGATGGCAGCGATGAAGCCGATCGGGCCGATGCAGTCGTGCGGTGCGAAGGGCCGGTGATAGGTCTCGGCCATCGCCGCGATCTTGCGGCCCTCGGTGAGGCCGCCGGTCCAGCACAGATCCGCCATCACCACATGCATAGCGTCGCGGTCGAGCATGTCCTTGTAGGGGAAGCGCGAGCCCAGCGTCTCGCTGGCGCAGACCCAGACGTCGGTGCAGCGGGCATATTCGGCCAGCGCCTGCGGCGAGTTCATACGGATCGGGTCTTCGTACCAGGTCGGCTTGTAGGGCTCGAGCGCGCGCGCGATCTGTTTTGCGGTTGGCAGGTTCCACAGCGAGTGAAGCTCGACCATGATCTCCATCTTGTCGCCGACCGTCTTTCGGATCTTCTCGAACGGCTCGATCGCCTGCTTCATCTGCGCGGCGGAGATGTAGAGACCCTTGTTCTCCTGCGCCGCCGGATCGAACGGCCAGATCTTCATCGCGGAGATGCCGCTCTCCAGCAGGTTTTCGGCAAGCGCGTCGGCGCGGTGCATGAAGCCGTCGAGGTCTTCGTAGGGACTTTTGGCAGCGCCAAGATTCCAGTTCGCGACCGGGCTGATATTGGTGGAGCGGACATATTGGGTGCCGGCGCAGGTGTTGTAGATGCGCTGCTTGTCGCGGCAGAGGCCGCCGAGCATCTGGTGGACCGGCTGATTGCAGACTTTGCCGAACAGGTCCCACAGCGCAATGTCGATTGCCGAAGCCGCGCGATATTCGACGCCGGTGGACGACTGCGCCATCGGCAGGTTCAGCATGTCGCGATGGATCGCCTCGATGTGCAGCGGATTGCGGCCGAGCAGGCGGCCGGCAAAGGTGTCGTGGATCTGCGCCTCGACTGCGCCGGCGCCATAAAAGGTTTCACCGAGGCCGATCATGCCCGTGTCGGTGTGGACGCGCACCCAGATGACGTTGGAGAATTCTTCGGTGCGCAGCGTCTCTATCGACGTGATCTTCACGGCAATACTCCTCCCGTCGCAGGCGCGCGCAGCGCCGTCTTGTTGTCATTCCGCACCGCAACATGGTGCGGGCGCATGCGAAGTCTTACGCTCGCTTGTAATATATCACAACATGTTTTAGGGATATCACCAACAAGGCGCCATCCAGCAACGACGGCGCGGGCTGAGGGAGAGACGGCATGGCAACGCGCAAGCGCGCGCTCGAGGTGGTGAGGAACGACGACGGCGAGGGCAAGCCCTTCCGACGCAACCGTCTCAACTTCTTCGAGCTCGCCTACCAGAGGATCGAAGAGCTGCTCGTCCATTGCGAGCTCAAGCCAGGCCAGTTCATGACGATGCTGGAATTGCAGCACATCACCGGCTTCGGCCGTACGCCGGTTCATCACGCCGTCAATCGTCTCTCCGCCGATACGTTGATCATCATCCGACCGCGCCACGGTCTGCGCATTGCGCCGATCGATCTGGCACGCGAGCGCATGCTGCTGGCCTTGCGCCGCGACATGGAGCGCTTCGTGATCCGGCTTGCGGCCGATCGCGCCAGCCTCTCGCACCGCAATCAGGCGCTGCATATCGAGCGCCTTTTGCGCGAGCGCCGCGCCACTCTGACCCTCGACGAGTTCAACAGTATTGACCGCCGCATCGACGCGCTGGTGCTGGAGGCGGCAGGCGAGCCGTTTCTGGTGCACACGCTACGGCCGTTACACACGCTGTACCGGCGCATCGGCTACATCCACCACCGGTTCATGCCGGGACAGGCCGAACTGTCAGGCACGATCGATCGTCACCTCGCCATTCTCGCCGCGGTCGCCGGCCGCCGCGTCGAGGACGCGGTGAAGGCGAGCGATGCACTGATCGACTACATGGGCGAGATGTTCACCGGCATGGAGGTCGGGATCGACCCGCGCCTGCTCGATTGCAGCATCGAGCCGCTGCTTGGCACGTAAGAAAGTTTTGAAGAGAGGACCAAAGATGTCGACGATGGCGATGCCACAACCGACCGCGAGCGAAGCCGCGGTCCGCTACCTCATCACGAACTACAGTCCCAAGGGCAACAAGGTCGGCTGGCTGATGATGGCCTCGATCCTGGTCGAAGCCTGGGATCTTTATTCGATCGCCTTCGTGCTGATCTTCATCAAGGAGCAGTTCAATCCCGATCCGCTGATGCTGGGCCTGGCCGCGGCCGGTACGCAAGGCGGCGCCCTGATCGGTGCGCTGCTCGGCGGCTGGCTCTCCGACAAGATCGGCCGCCGCGTCATGTTCCTGGTGACGATGGTGCTGTTCATCGTGCTGGCGCTGGCGCAGGCCTTCGTGCCCAATGTGTTCTGGCTCGTCGTGATCCGCTTCTTGCTCGGCGTTCCGCTCGGTTCGGACATCTCGACCGGCTACACCTACATCATGGAATCCATGGCCAAGGGTGAGCGCGAAGTCATGGGCAACCGCTGGCAATTCATGTTCGCGGTCGGTGAGGTCCTGACGATCGGCGTCATCGTGATCTTCCTGCTGCTCGACATCAACCACGAAACGCTATGGCGGGTGACGCTCGGCCTCGGCGCGCTGCCGGCGCTGATCATCCTGATCATGCGGCACGACGTGCCGGAGACGGCGGTCTGGCTGGTGCAGAAGGGACGCTACCGCGAGGCCAAGCAGGTCGCGCGCGAGATGTTCAACGACGACCTCGCCATGCTGCCGGACCATGACGTGGAGGTGCCCAAGGTGTCCACCCGCGACTTCCTCGCCGACCTCAAGAAGGATCCGATCCGCTGGCGCGCCACGATCTACGGCTGGATCGCCTGCTTCGCGCAGGCCAGCGAGTTCTCGACCTTCGCGTTCTACCTGCCGGTGCTCTTCGTGATGGTCGGCGTGTCGAGCGTGCTCGGCATCAATCTGGTGACGATGGCGCTGTTCTCCTTCGCTGCCGTGTCGGGCTGGGTCGGTCCGCTGCTGACCCCGAAAATCGGCCACCGCGGCATCTCGATCACGGGCTTCTCGATCGTGCTGGTCTCGCTGCTGGTCGCGGCCTTCGCGCTCTACACCGACAACAAGATCCTGCTGCCGTTCGCGGCTGCCGCGATGCTGTGGGGCCATTATTGGGATGCCTCCAACTGCATGACGATCCCGACCATGGTCGCCAAGCCGAAATATCGCGGCACCGCGAGCGGCTTCGCCTACATGTTCGTGAAGCTGCCGTCGTTCCTCGCGATCTTCCTGTTCCCGTCGTTGTTCGCGGCGATTGGGCAGGCGAATGCCACGCTGTTCGTCGCGATCTTCCCGCTGATCGGATTGCTTGCCGCAATCTTCATCCTGCCGGAAGTCTACGGCTACGAGAACGACTGATCTCGCAAGTTACCTGATCGCGGCCGCCAAGGCCGCGATCAGGGCCGGCGGCGTCACGAGCAGTCCGAGCTTGAGGAACGGCCAGGCGCCGACTTCGATCTTCTCCCGCCGCAGCGCCACCAGCCACAGGATGGTGGCGAGCGAACCGGTCACCGACAGATTGGGACCGAGATCGACGCCGATCAGGATGGCGCTCACGACCGGCGCGGGCAAGTGATCGCTGGCGGCGACCGAGCCGGCAACGAGACCGACGGGAAGATTATTGGCGATGTTGTCGGCGACCGCGGTGGCGATGCCGACGCTCCAGGCCGCCTTCGTCACGGATTGTCCGACAGCTTCATGCAGCAGCGCGCTGAGCTGCCCGATCACGCCGGTCTTGATCAGCGCTTCCACCATCACGAACAATCCGCCGACCAGCGGCAGCACGCTCCAGGAGACGCCGCGCAGCACGGGGAGCGGCGATTGCCGGTTGAGCAGCAGCACGATTGCGGCTGTCACCACGCCGCAAACGAAGGTCGGCAGGCCCAATTGCTTGTCCAACGCGGAGGCCGTGACCAGCACGACGCCGATCGCCACGATGCCGATGGCCGTCAGCTTGCCGCCGCGGCCGAGCTTGGGATGCGGCACTCTGCGCGCGATCGTCTCTTCCTTCAGGGCGCGGTGCTGGGTCAGGCGCAGCACGACATAAGTCAGCAGGATCGAGGCCGCCGAGGGCAGGGCGAACAGCCGCAGCCATTCGGTGAGCGCAGGCATGTGGGCGCCGAACACGACGAGATTGGCGGGGTTGGAGATCGGCAGCACGAAGCTCGCGGCATTGGCGATGAAGGCGCAGACGAAGAGATAAGGCAGCGGCTTGGCGCCGGCCGCACGCGTCGCGGCATAGACGGCGGGGGTCAGCACGATCGCGGTGGCGTCGTTCGAGAGCAGGACGGTGACGAGCGTGCCGACAATGTAGATCAGCAGGAACAGCCGCTGCGGCGAGCCGCCGGCATGTTCCACGGCGAGCGCTGCGAGATAGTCGAACAGGCCTTCGAGCCGCGCCAGCTCGGCGATCAGCATCATGCCGATCAGGAAAAGATAGACATCCACGCCTTTCTCGATGCCGGTGAGCGCATCCCGCCAGGGCAGCAGACCGAACAGCACGAGCGCACTGGCGCCGATGATGGCCCAGATCGCCTCCGGCAGGCGAAAGGGCCGGATGATGACGCCTGCGGTCGCGACGACGATGATGCTCCAGGCCCAGATGGCGTTAGACGGCACGTTCGATCCTTGAGATGTGTCGGTTCATTCGGCAGCGATAGCGGAAGCCGATGTCGATGTCTTCCCCCCGCGAGCGCGGACGGCTATCTGCGATTGCCGCGTCTCGGCCCGAGTTTCAGTCCACAATGTTGTTCAAAAGCCCGTTGGGTTGGAGCGGCACGATAGCGCCGTCATTGCGAGGAGCGCAGCGACGAAGCAATCCAGACTGTTTCCGCGGAAAGATTTTGGATTGTTTCGCTGCGCTCGCAACTACGGAGTTTGTGGCAGCTTCGTGCGACCATAACACTCATCGCGCCATCGACGGCTTTGCCGTGATTGCCTTGCGCAAGATGCGCGACAGCGCTTCGACCGAATACGGCTTCTGGATCAGCTCGAAACCGCGATCGGCGTTCTCGGCGAGAACGTTGCTGTAACCAGAGGTGAGCACGACGGGCAGGCCCGGATAGCGTTCGCGGATGATGCCGGCGAGCTCGACGCCGTTCATGCCGGGCATGATGACGTCGGAGAAAACGAGATCGACGGCGAACTCGTTCTCGCCGAGAATGGCGAGCGCCGCATTGGCGTTGGCGGCGCGGCGGACGACATAGCCGAGGTCTTCCAGCAGCTCGGTGGAGAACCGGCCGACCTCGTCGTCGTCTTCCACCACGAGCACGCGATAGCCGCGCCCGGTGGCCGCGGCCTCATAGGTCAGCGCCGCGGCTTCCTGATCTGTCGCGGGGCTGTGCGCCCGCGGCAGATAGATGGTGAAGGTCGCGCCTTCACCATGCGTGCTCGTCACGGCAATGTCGCCCTCGGACTGCTTTGCGAAGCCGAAGGCCTGGCTCAGGCCGAGGCCGGTGCCCTTGCCGACCTCCTTGGTGGTGAAGAACGGCTCGAAGATGGCTTCGATGTTTTCGGGCGCGATGCCGCTGCCGGTGTCGGCAACGGAGATCGCGACATAGTCGCCGCCGCGCGCCGGTTGCGTGCGGAGGTCGGGGATTCCCTGAACTTTCCGGACCGCTATGGTGAGACGGCCTTCGCCGTCCATGGCGTCGCGGGCGTTGATGGCGAGGTTGATTAGCGCGGTCTCGAATTGCGCGATATCGGCGACCGTGAAGCAGTCGCCATCGTGAACCTCCACCGCGATTTCGATGCGGCCGCCGACCAGCGGCCGGACCAGTTGCGCCACGCCTTCAACCTGGCTGCCGACGTTGAAGATCTGCGGTTTCAGCGGCTGCCGGCGCGCAAACGCCAGCAGCTGGGCGGTCAGCTTGGAGGCACGCTCGACGGTGTCCGAGATAGCATCGACATAGCGGCGACGGCGCTCCTCCGGCAGCTCGCGGCGGCGCAGGAAATCGGTGGCCGAGCGGATGATGGTGAGCAGATTGTTGAAGTCGTGCGCGACGCCGCCAGTGAGCTGGCCGATCGCCTCCATCTTCTGCGATTGCCGCAACGCTTCCTCGCCGCGGCGACGCTCGGTGATGTCCACAGCCTCAGGCACCGCGCCGGTGATGTTGCCGTGGCGGTCGAGCACCGGGCGCATGCCGAACTCGAAATCGCGCTCCCCGATGGGAAGGCGCAGGCGCATCTCCATCCGCACGGCTTCGCCCTTGAGCACGGTGTCGAAGGCCTCGCGCACTCGTGCGCCCATGCCCTCCGTCGTGCTGAACCAGGGCGTCTGCCACAACGGCTTTCCGATCACATCCGCAGGGCTCGCCTTGATGGCGTCGAGCACGGTCGTGTTGGCGTAAAGCAGCTCGCCACTGAGATTGACGAGGCCCTGATACTGGTTGCTGGTCTCCAGGATGGCGCGCAGCCGCGCCTCGTTGGATTCGAGTTCGGCGGTGCGCTGGACGATGCGTTCTTCCAGCGTCTCGTTGAGCTGCCGGAGCTCGATCTCGGCCTGTTTGGCCACCGTGATGTCATGGGCAACGCCGATGAAGCCGATATGCCTGCCGGTCGGGTCCCAGCGCGGCTGCGATTCCGAACGCAGCCAGCGCCATTCGCCGGCGGCGTTCTTGTAGCGGGCTTCCAGCACGAACGGTTTGAGTGATGCTTCGCCCTGAACGGATTGCTGTAGCACGTGGGGCAGGTCGTCCGGATGCAGCACCTTGCGCCAGTCGAAGGCAATGGCCTGGTCGTAGGGCAGGCCGACGAAATCGACATAGGCCTGGTTGGCGAAGGACCGTGTGCGGTCGAGTTTGGTGACCCAGATCGGCACCGGGGCGCTGTCGGCGATCAGCCGGAAGCGCTCTTCGCTCTCGCGCAGGGTCTCACGCACCAGCATCTGGTCGGTGACGTCGATATGGGCGCCGACGAGGCGAAGGGCGCGGCCGCCACCGTCCCGCTCGATCTTGGCGACGACGCGGATCCAGCGGGTCTCGCCGTCGCTGGGGCGGATGATGCGGTATTCTGCGGTATAGTCCTCACTGGTGCCGGACAGCGCTTCGATGAAGTGCTTCACCGTAGCGTCCCGGTCGCCGGGATGAATGCGATTGATCCAGTCCTCGTGCGACTCGTCGGCAGCTTCCGGCGGCAGGCCGTGAAGCATCAGATATTCCGGCGAACGGCGGTTCTTGAAGCCTTCGCGGAAATCGACTTCGAGACCGCCGACCTTGCCGATGCGCTGGATGCGCGCAAGTTCGGCTTCGCGCTCCTGGAGCGCGCGATAGGCGTTGTCGCGCTCGCGCGCAACATCTTCCAGGTGCTGGCGCAGCTTTTCGGCGGCGATGGTCTCGGGCAAAGGATCGTTCAAGGCGTTGGCCGTTGTGATGCGAGAGCGCACGTGGCGGACCGATATTCACACAGACGTAGCGCGATGGCCATTGCTCAGAGGGAATATGGAAAGAAAGGCGTCGCCGGATGCAGTATGGTGGGCATGAGCGAACGCCAAGGTCTGGCTATTTGTTCCGAACATTGGAACGATGAGCCCGCCGCGCGCGTATCCGCGAGGCGCCACAACTGTCATTCCCAAAAGCTCCCTTTCCGAAGAGGCTAAATCTTGAAGCTTTTTGTCTGCCAGGCCTGCGGCAACGTCCTCTATTTCGAGAACCGCACCTGTGAACGCTGCGGCCATCGGGTCGCGTTCCTGCCGGAGAAGGAGACGATGTCGGCGATCGAGCCCGACGGAGAGGTCTGGGCCACGCTCGCCGACAAGGGCAGCGGACGCATGCCGTGCCGTAATGCCGAATATGATTCCTGCAACTGGCTGACGGATGCAGGTGATACCACCGGCTATTGCCGCGCCTGCCGGCATAACGGCGTCGTGCCGGATCTGTCGGATCAGGCGCAACTCGCCGGCTGGCGCGAGCTGGAGATGGCGAAGCACCGGCTGTTCTATTCCCTGATCCGCTGGAAGCTGCCGCTCCAGACCCGGCAGGACAATCCCGAACATGGCCTGATCTTCAATTTCCTCGCCGACGATCCGCAGAGCGGGCAGAAGGTCCTGACCGGCCACGACAACGGCCTGATCACGATCGCGCTGACCGAGGCCGACGACATCGAGCGCGAGCGGCGCAGGCTGGAGATGGGCGAGCCCTACCGGACGCTGCTCGGGCATTTCCGCCACGAGGTCGGGCACTATTTCTGGGACGTGCTGGTGCGCGACGGCGGCATGCTGGACGAATGCCGCGCTGTGTTCGGCGACGATTCCGCCGATTACGGTCAGGCCTTGCAGCGCCACTATGCCGAAGGCGCCCCGCCGGACTGGCAGCAGAACTACGTTTCTGCCTACGCGACCACGCATCCCTGGGAAGATTTCGCCGAGACCTGGGCGCACTATCTTCACATCGTCGACACTCTGGAGATGGCTAGCGAGTTCGGCATGGAGGTGCGGCCCAAGGTGGACCGCGACGGGGAGTTGACGGCGCGCATCCGCTTCAACCCGTACGAAGCGAGGGACGTCGAGGCCATCGTCAACGCATGGCTGCCCTTCACCTTCGCCATGAACAGCGTCAACCGCGCCATGGGCATGCGCGATCTCTATCCGTTCATCCTCTCGCCGGTCGTTGTCGACAAGCTCGGCTTCATTCACGGCTTGGTCCGGAACGTGGGCAAGGCCGGGAAGCCGTAGGCCGTCCGGGGCCTGTCAGGCCCGTTTCGGTCTTGCTTCGGTCTTGCGCTGGTACGCCAGAGGGGCCGGATTTTGACCGTTGCCTCCAGCCTATTTTGATGTACCACGGGAGCCACACGGCCCCTCCCATAGGCTCCAACGGCCAGGGAAGGGTCCCGCCCAAGGTCGAGACTCAAGAAAAGCATGTTCAAACGCATTCTGATCGCCAATCGCGGCGAAATCGCCTGCCGGGTCATCAAGACCGCTCGCCGCATGGGAGTTCAGACGGTCGCGGTCTACTCCGAGGCCGACCGCGACGCTCTCCATGTCGAGATGGCCGACGAGGCCGTGCTGATCGGCCCGCCGGCTGCGGCCGAGAGTTATCTGGTGATCGAGAAGATCGTGGAGGCCTGCCGCAAGACCGGCGCCGAGGCCGTGCATCCCGGTTACGGCTTCCTGTCCGAGCGCGAGGCGTTTCCGCGCGCGCTGGAGGCGGCGGGCATCGTCTTCATCGGCCCCAACCCGGGCGCGATCGCGGCGATGGGCGACAAGATCGAATCCAAAAGGG
>NZ_JADPJQ010000126.1:0-669 GCF_023073515.1 Bradyrhizobium sp. 17
AGGCCGACATCGTCGGGCTGTCCGGCCTGATCACACCCTCGCTCGACGAGATGGCGTTCTTCGCCGCAGAGTTGCAGCGCGAAGGCCTCAAGCTGCCGCTCTTGATCGGCGGCGCCACCACGAGCCGCGTGCATACCGCGGTCAAGATCGACCCGAGCTATCGCGCAGGCCCCGTGGTGCATGTCAACGACGCCAGCCGCGCCGTTGGTGTTGCGTCGGCGCTGCTGTCGCCCGAGAGGCGCGAGGCCTATGCCGCGGAGGTGCGCGCCGAATACGCAAAGATCTCGGACGCCCATATGCGCGCCCAGGCCGACAAGAAGCGGCTGAAGCTGGCGACCGCCCGCGCCAACCGCGTGCCGGTCGACTTCACCGCGAACAAGCCGGTGAAGCCGACCTTCCTCGGCACCCGAAGCTTTGACGACTACGATCTCGCCGAGCTGGTGCCCTATATCGACTGGACGCCGTTCTTCCAGACCTGGGAGCTCGCCGGACGCTTCCCCGCCATCCTCGACGATGCCAAGGTCGGCGAAGTCGCGCGCTCGCTCTACGACGACGCGCGCAAGATGCTCGACCTGATCGTCAAAGAGAAATGGTTCCGGGCGCGCGCCACCGTCGGCTTCTGGCCGGCCAATGCGCAGGGCGACGACATCGTGCTCTATGCCGACGAGA
>NZ_JADPJQ010000126.1:957-3295 GCF_023073515.1 Bradyrhizobium sp. 17
ACGAATTCTGGGCCTATGCGCCGGACGAGACGCTCTCCCCCGACGAGTTGATCCTCGAAAAGTATCAGGGCATCCGTCCCGCCCCCGGCTATCCCGCGCAACCCGATCACACCGAGAAGGCCACGCTGTTCGAGCTGCTCGATGCCGAGAACACCGCCGGCGTGAAGCTGACCGAGAGCTATGCGATGTGGCCGGGCTCCTCCGTGTCGGGGCTCTATCTCGCCAATCCAGAGAGCTATTATTTCGGAGTCGGCAAGATCGAGCGCGATCAGGTCGAGGATTATGCTGCGCGCAAGGGCATGAGCGTCGCCGAGACCGAGCGCTGGCTCGCGCCGATCCTGAACTACATCCCGGCCCAGGTGGAGGTGGCCGCAAAGACGGCGGCGGGCGGCGCGACCTTCGTGGCCACGCCGGCCAACGATGCGCAAGCCGCCGATCTCGCCGTGCATCCTGCGGGCTGCACCTGTGCGGTGCATCAGGCCTGGCGCAGGAAGGTAGCGCGGAGCTGATTTCCGCATTCGCGTTTTCGCCCACCTAAAGCGGATGGCGTTAGGTTGAATCGATTCTCGATTGAACGAAGCCGCTGGCGCGGCATTTGAGGAGAGGTGTTAACGGCCGCCTCCTGTCTGAGACGATCGAGGGACAGTTGGACCGAATTGACGGAGGTCTGTCCTCGAATTGAGCGCGCGCATGCTGACAATCCGGGCGCCACGTTAAGTCTTAGACCAGATTACCGAGACCAAGAAGACGCACAGGGACCGCGGTGAGCTGGACAGATAAGCTCTAATAATGGGAATGCGCGCACCATTGACGTGATATGCAATCGTACATATTACTATGAAATAGTCGTGAGAGCAGTTCAGAGTAAACATCGCAAACGACCGCCGGCTAGTGGCGGAACGAAGGGGTTACTGATGCGCGCGTCCTATCTCTTCACCAGCGAGTCCGTGTCCGAAGGCCATCCGGACAAGGTTTGCGACCGGATCTCCGACGAGATCGTCGATCTGTTCTACCGCGAAGGGCCGAAAGCCGGCATCGATCCCTGGCAAATTCGCGCCGCCTGCGAAACGCTCGCGACCACCAACAAGGTCGTGATCGCCGGCGAGACCCGCGGTCCCGCGTCCGTCACCAACGAGCAGATCGAAGGTGTCGTTCGCGCTGCGATCAAGGACATCGGCTACGAGCAGGAAGGTTTCCACTGGCAGAAGGCCGACATCGAGATCCTGCTGCATCCGCAGTCGGCCGACATCGCGCAGGGGGTCGATGCGCTGCAGCCGGGCGAAGTCAAGGAAGAGGGCGCGGGCGACCAGGGCATCATGTTCGGCTACGCCACCAACGAGACGCCCGATCTGATGCCGGCGCCGATCTTCTACGCCCACAAGATCCTGCGCCTTATCTCGGAAGCGCGCCACTCCGGCCGCGAGAAGGTGTTGGGCCCGGACTCCAAGAGCCAGGTCACCGTGCAGTACGAGAACGGCAAGCCGGTGGGCGTGCGCGAGATCGTGGTGTCGCACCAGCATCTGGTCGAGGACATCTCGTCCAAGCAGATTCGCGACATCGTCGAGCCCTATGTGCGCGAGGCGCTGCCGAAGGACTGGATCACGCCGAAGACCATCTGGCATATCAACCCGACCGGCAAGTTCTACATCGGCGGTCCCGACGGCGATTCCGGCCTGACCGGCCGCAAGATCATCGTCGACACCTATGGTGGCGCGGCTCCGCACGGTGGCGGCGCGTTCTCCGGCAAGGATCCGACCAAGGTCGACCGCTCCGCGGCTTACGCTGCCCGCTATGTCGCCAAGAACATCGTCGCGGCCGGTCTTGCCGACCGCTGCACGCTGCAGCTCGCCTACGCCATCGGCGTGGCGCGTCCGCTGTCGATCTACGTCGACACCCACGGCACCGGTAAGGTGTCGGAGGATCAGCTCGAGAAGGCCGCAGCCAAGGCGATGGATCTCACCCCGCGTGGCATCCGCAGCCATCTCGATCTCAACCGCCCGATCTACGCGCGCACCTCCGCCTATGGCCATTTCGGCCGTACTCCCGACAACGAGGGCGGCTTCTCCTGGGAGAAGACCGATCTCGTCGAAGCGCTCAAGCGCGCGGTCTGATCACCGACGACATTTCGGGGCGCCGCGCCAGCGGCGAACCCGGAATTCCTAATCGATCGCATCGAGATTCCGGGCTCGCCCTCCAGGGCGACCCGGAATGACCAATTCAACAACAGGACGCCCGCAATGAACGCGAAGCCCGGCTTCAACGATTACGTCGTCAAGGACATTTCGCTCGCCGATTTCGGCCGCAAGGAGCTCTCGCTCGCCGAGACCGAGATGCCCGG
>NZ_JADPJQ010000126.1:3305-9890 GCF_023073515.1 Bradyrhizobium sp. 17
GACGCGCGAGGAATACGGCCCCAAACAACCGTTGAAGGGCGCGCGTATCGCCGGCTCGCTGCACATGACGATCCAGACCGGCGTGCTGATCGAAACGCTGGCCGCGCTCGGCGCAGATATCCGCTGGGTCTCCTGCAACATCTATTCGACCCAGGACCACGCCGCGGCGGCGATCGCTGCCGCCGGCATTCCGGTGTTCGCGGTCAAGGGCGAGAGCCTTACCGAATACTGGGACTACACCGCCAGGCTGTTCGACTGGCACGGCGGCGGTCACCCGAACATGATCCTCGACGACGGCGGCGACGCCACCATGTACGTCCATCTCGGTTTGCGCGCCGAGAACGGCGACACCAAGTTCCTGGACGAGCCGGGTTCGGAAGAAGAGGAAGTCTTCTTCGCGCTTTTGAAGAAGCAGCTCAAGGAGAAGCCGAAGGGCTACTTCGCCGAAATCGCCAAGAGCATCAAGGGCGTTTCCGAAGAGACCACCACGGGCGTGCATCGTCTCTATGACATGCAGAAGGCCGGCACGCTGCTGTGGCCGGCCATCAACGTCAACGACAGCGTCACCAAGTCGAAGTTCGACAACCTCTATGGCTGCCGTGAATCGCTGGTCGACGGCATCCGCCGCGGCACCGACGTCATGATGTCCGGCAAGGTCGCGATGGTCGCGGGCTTCGGCGACGTCGGCAAGGGTTCGGCCGCCTCGCTGCGCCAGGCCGGCTGCCGCGTGCTGGTCTCGGAAGTCGACCCGATCTGCGCGCTGCAGGCGGCGATGGAAGGCTATGAAGTCGTGACCATGGAAGACGCCGCGCCGCGCGCCGACATCTTCATCACCGCGACCGGCAACAAGGACATCATCACGATCGAGCACATGCGCGCGATGAAGGATCGCGCCATCGTCTGCAACATCGGTCACTTCGACAACGAGATCCAGATCGCGGGTCTGCGTAACCTGAAGTGGACCAACATCAAGCCGCAGGTCGACGAGATCGAATTCCCCGACAAGCACCGCATCATCATGCTGTCGGAAGGCCGCCTCGTGAACCTCGGCAACGCGATGGGGCATCCATCCTTCGTGATGTCGGCCTCCTTCACCAACCAGACGCTGGCGCAGATCGAGCTGTTCGCCAACAACAAGGACGACAAGTACAAGAAGGGAGTGTACGTGCTGCCAAAGACGCTCGACGAGAAGGTCGCGCGCCTGCACCTCGCCAAGATCGGCGTGAAACTCACCGAGCTGCGGAAGGACCAGGCCGACTATATCGGCGTCAAACCGGAAGGCCCCTACAAGTCGGATCACTATCGCTACTGAGGGCGCGTACGATCACGTGCACGCACTCATCCACACTCCTGACCTGCGCAGCCTTTCGACGGACCTGGTGGGTGGATGCTCTTCGCAACGGCGCCAAGGTATGGATCCGCCCTCGGCGTTCGATGCCGAGCTCTCAATTAGAGTTACCGGACGGATCGGTTTGTGTAGACCACAATTGCCGCAAGCAGGATATTTATAGAATGATTGACGCAGAATACGACGTTCTCGGGATCGGCAATGCAATTTTTGACGTGCTGGTTAAGACCGATGAGGCGTTTTTGAACCGCCACGGTATGGGAAAGGGCAGCATGGCCCTGATCGACGAAGTGCGTGCGACGGCCATCTACAGCGACATTGGTCCGGGAACTGAAATGTGCGGCGGATCGGCTGCTAACACCATCGTCGGCGTCGCAAGCCTGGGTGCGCGTGCTGCTTATGTCGGCAAGGTTAAGGTCGACCAGATCGGCAGGCTTTACACCCACGACATACGAGCTGCGGGTGTTACCTTCGAGACCAAGCCGGCGCCGGACGGACCGGCGACCGGCTGCTCCTACATCCTGGTCACGAGCGACGGCGAACGCACCATGAACACCTATCTTGGTGCCGCGCAGGAATTGAAACCTGAGGATATTGATCCGGCGCAGATTGCGGCGGCGAAGATCGTCTATCTCGAAGGCTATCTCTGGGATCCGCAAAGCGCGAAGGAGGCCTTTGTGAAGGCCGCGACAATCGCGCATGGCGCGGGCCGGCAGGTTGCGCTCACGCTGTCCGACGCGTTCTGCGTCGACCGCTATCGCAACGAATTTCTGGAGCTGATGCGCAAGGGCACGGTCGATCTGGTGTTTGCCAACGAAGCCGAGCTGCATTCGCTGTATCAAACCTCAGATCTTGATGCGGCGATGAAGCAATTGCGCGCCGATGCCAAGCTCGGCGTGGTGACCCGCGGCCAAAAGGGCTGCCTTGTGTCTTCCTCAGAAAGAGTTACCGCCATTCCGGCCTTCCCGGTGAAGCACATCGTTGACACGACAGGCGCCGGGGATCTCTTTGCTTCCGGCTTTCTGTTCGGCCTCGTCCGTGGCGCGGGTTATGAGAACGCCGGACGATTGGGCGCGCTCGCCGCGGCTGAGGTGATTCAGCACATCGGTGCGCGGCCGCAGGTCTCGCTGAAGGAATTGGCGCGGCAGAACGGGTTGCAGGGGTAAGAGAGCGAAGCGGCGAGTGCGGCTTTCGGGCTGTAGGAATCTTCGACGACGCCGGAGATCTGCCCATCCTAGATCTTGGATTGGCAATAGAAAAATTCGTCAATTTCTCGAAGGTAAGGATTTTTTGCCTCAACGGATCATCCTGCGGGTCAATGATCTTGCAATAGCCCTCATCATCAATGGCTAGCGAGGTTGCCGGTGTGCATCCCAGCGGCGTTGTCCGAGACCTCGATGGGTCTTTCGCTTTCGTTCCAATTAAATGATGCAATAGCTGCGGGCGCAAGCTCGCCGCGTTCGCCGGGTGGCACGATCCTGCCCTTGAAGTCGACGACTTCCACCTCGACATGCAGATGAACGCGCCCGAAGATTGAGACACGGCGCTCCAGCGGATCGTCCACAGCGCTCTGAGCTGCTGCCGGTTTGATGGACACCGGGTTAAGCTAATCCCACCTTGCGCTCGAACTCAACAGGGCTGAGGTATCCGATCGTCGAATGACGTCGGATCGCATTATACAACAAGGTTTGAGAACGCCCACAGGACCGTTCTTCGCGAGATTCTTTATCGATATCATCCTTGGTTTGGTCGCCAAGTTTACGTTCACGGCACGGTCGACAAGGCTGATGAAGTCGCTTTCCGCTGCTCGCTGGATGGATCGCAAACAGATCGTTGGCTGGAGGTTCCAGCCTGGATGTTCGACCGGACGGCATGCCCTGAGGCTGAGGTTTTGGCAGCTCGGCCATTTGTCAGCATAACCGCACTTGCAGCGCTTTCTGCGCTTCTCGATCTGGCGTTGAAGGATCGAACGCCATCAGCTGCCCTGCTTTCTGGCGCATCCAGAGCCTCTCACGACCAGAATCGGGGAGAGACCCATGTCACGGCAGACGGCGATGCCAGGGAGCGGATACCGACACAATCGACAACCGCGGCCGCAGCAGCAGATGGATCTGTTCGGGAGCGGCCTGTCGAACGGCGCCATCGGCGCACCAGCATGGCTGGAGCTGCCGGCGGAAGCTCGGGCGGCCCTCACGAGCCTGATGACGCAGTTGATCGTCGACCATGCTGCGATGACAGCGACGCCGCCCGCGAAGGAGGTCGGTCATGATCTCTAACAAGGTCAGGCCTCATCGTCTGGAGCGCAAGGCGATTCTTTACGTGCGTCAATCCTCGGCACATCAGGTGTTGCACAATCGCGAGAGCAGCGCGTTGCAATACGCCATGCGGGACCGGCTGACGGCGCTCGGTTGGTCTGAGATCGAAGTGATCGATATGATCTCGGTCGTTCAGCCGCCGGCGGGGTACAACGCGCCGGTTTCGAGCGGATGGTAGCGGAGGTTTGCCTCGGTAAGGTTGGCGCGGTTTGCGCCCGCGAGGTCTCGCGGTTCGCTCGCAACAGCCGGGATTGGCAGCAACTCATCGAGATGTGTCGTGTGGTCGATACCGTCCTGGTCGATCAGGAGACGATCTATGCACCGAGGCACGGTAACGACCGCCTGCTGCTCGGGCTCAAGGGCAGCGTCAACGAGTACGAGCTGGATCTGTTGCGCCAGCGCTCGCTCTCGGCCCGCTACGAGAAGGCGCGCCGGGGCGAGTTGGTTGTGGCGGCGCCCGTCGGCTTCGTGAAGGCCGGCGACCATTATGAGAAAGATCCGGATCGGCGTGTCCAGGAAGCGATCAAGCTGGTGTTCGACAAGGTCGAGGAACTGGGCAGCGCGCGACAGGCGCTCTGCTCGCTCCATGAGTACAATCTCGATCTGCCGGTGAAACAGTCCAGCGGCGACACAGCCTGGCGGCGACCGAGTTACTCCGCCATCCGCCGGATCATTGAGAACCCGGTCTACGGCGGCGCCTATGCCTATGGTAAGACGGCTGTGGCGGCGGGATACACCGCCGAGGGCATGAGCGTGAAGATCCGCCGCAAGACGCGGAACGAATGGTTGACGTTGAAGCCTAATACCCACGACGGGTATGTGAGCTGGGAGAGGTTCGAGGCGATCCGCGCGATGGTCAGCAGCAACGTTCCCACTGGTCGGCATCACGGCGCGCCCAAGCATGGAGACGCGCTGCTGGCCGGTCTGATCCGGTGCAAGCGCTGCGGCCGTAAGCTCACACTCCGGTACTCAGGCATGAAGCGCCATATGCCGCGCTACAGCTGCAGCCGCGCTTGGATGGACAATGGCGGCCCTCACTGCATCGCCTTCGGAGGATTGCGCGTCGATGATGCAATCGAGGAAGCACTGCTCGGCGTCGTCGGTCCGGGCGCTATCGCCGCGGCAACCGCTGCCGCCAAGGGAGCCAGGGAACGGCGTGATCAGGTGCGCGATGCGCTCAGTCGCGACCTCGAGGCGGCGCGCTATGCCGCCGACAGGGCTTTCCCGCAATACGATGCCGCTGACCCCGCGAACCGGTTGGTGGCGAGCGAGCTTGAAGCGCGCTGGGCGCTTGCCCATGGCGCGGAGGTGGAAGGCAAGATTGCCACCTACGACGCTGCACGGCCGATGCCTACCGCTGATCCAGCGACGCTTGCGTCGCTCGCCACCGATCTGAAGACTGTCTGGGCGGCGCCTACGACCGATGCACGGCTGAAGAAGCGCATCGTGCGCACCCTGATCCACGAGGTCGTGGCCGATATCGACGACGCGGCCTCCGAGATCGTTCTCATCGTCCACTGGGTGGGTGGCGCCCACAGCGAGTTGCGCTTGCCCAAACGCCGGCGCGGGCAGCGCAACAGCACCTCTACCGATATCATCCAAGCCGTGCGTCAGCTGGTGCTGATTGCCGGCGACGATCTGATTGCCGGCCTCCTCAACCGCAACGGCCTCAAGACGGGCAACGGCAATCGCTGGACCCGCGAGCGCGTCACATCAATGCGCTCGAACTACCACATCCCGGTGTTCAAGCCCGCCGAGGACGAGATCGAACCCTGGCTCAACCTCGGTAACGCCGCAAAGCTCCTGAAGATCGCGCCCAAGACGCTCCGGCTGGCCGCTGAAGCCGGCGAGATCGAATCCATCCATCCTCTGCCGGATGGTCCTTGGATCTTCGCCCGCACCTCGCTGATAACAACTGCTGCTCAATCTATCGCCGAACGAGCACGACAGAACCCAAGATACCCCACGGGATCACATCCCAATCAGCAAAGTCTCTTCTCTTCAACAACATAGACCGATGGGTGTTCCGATGCAGGGTTGTAGAACCGCTCGATGTAGTCGAACACATCCGCCCTGGCCTCGTTCCTGGTGCGATAGATTTCGCCGGCGGTGCGTTCGGTCTTCAGCATGAGAAGAGGCGTTGTCCCAGACATTGCCGGATCGGCTCATGCTGCAGACGATGCCGCTGTCGGCCATCAACCGCTGGAACTGCTCGCTGGTGTATTGGGCCGCCTTGATCGGAGTGGTGCAATAGCTCGTTCGGCTTGCCGCGCCGCCAGACAGCCATCAGCAGGGCGTCGGCGACCAATTGGGCCGTCATGCCGGCGCTCATCGACCAGCCCACTACCCGGCGTGAGAACAGGTCGATCACGGCCGACACGTAGAGCCAGCCTTCGGCTGTCCAGATGTAAGTAAAGTCGGCGATCCACTTCTGGTTCGGCCGCTCAGCCAACTGCCGGTCAAGAAGGTTCGACGGCACGGTCGTGATCGTAAGCGCGAAGCCGATACCCTTGCTTCAGAATTCGAATGAACGTGCGAAAGAAGCCTCCGGCTTGGACGGAGGTTTGGGATGGGATTGGACAGCAAAAAGGACGTCCATTTGGACGGCTCAACGAGGGGGTCGGTGAGCCGGCTGGAGGTTCTTGAAGGACCATCGGGGCGCCGCGTACGTTCGGAAGCCGAGAGAGCTCGGATCGTCGCCGAGAGTCTGTTACCCGGTGCCCAGGTGTCCGAGGTGGCGCGCAAGCACGGAGCGACGCGCTGGCAGATCTACGATTGGCGGCGGCGGTTTCGACAGCGAGGCATGTTGCCGCCGCGCGAGGCATCGCAGCCGACATTCGCGCCGCTGGTCATGGAAGGTGCGTTGGAGGAGCGTCAGGTTCCGGCGATCAAGCTTGAGATCGCGATCGGCGATGTCGTGCT
>NZ_JADPJQ010000116.1:0-2328 GCF_023073515.1 Bradyrhizobium sp. 17
TCGAAGTCCCCCGTGCCGAATCAACTTGGCACCAGGGAATCAGAACTCGCTAATTAGGTACAGACCCTAAGACCTCGCCAAATCTGAGCCGCGAGCGCAAGGTGTGCTTGAAGCGATAGCGCGGCGAGCGCAGCAAATTCTCACTGCGACCGACTGGACCAGCGCCGCCGCGTGCGGGTGGCACAAGAATACGCTGACAACCAGCGCGTCATCATGGCCCAGCTAGGGCCCGGGATGAATCGAGACGGTTCCGCGTAGTCGTTCTTTTTGGGGTGTTCCAATTTGCGATAGGAACACACCCATCGCGACTGCGTCTTGACTGCCATGTCCCACTACTACTTCGACACGCGCGACAACGACAGGTTCGTTCCTGACGAGATAGGACTCGAAATCGCGACCTTATCGAAGGTGAAACGCGCTGCCTCGGAGGCAATGGCAGACTTCGCCAAGGACGTGCTGCCGGGCTCGGTCGTTCGTACCCTCTCAATCGAGGTGCGGGACGGCTCGGGACCTGTGCTTCGCGTGGTGCTCCGCTTTGAGATTGTGCACGTCGCCGTTCATTGACACCGCCGGTGGACCTCCGGCCACGAGGATCTAGCCCCCAAGTGGTGGCGGTGGTCGCGCCCAAGCTTCACGCCGCTGCTTTGCTTCCATGACCAAGCGTCGGGTGATTTCGCGCGTCTCAGCGGCGTCCTTGATGGCCCGCTGAGCCCGGTACAGTAGTTCTTCTGTTTCTTCGCCAAATGGTTGCGACACGAGACGCTCCCTGCACAAAGGCGGGAGCGCGGTCGCGTCTCTCAGTCAACCGACGCCTCGGAACCGTGGCCGGTGATGGCGTCTCACGCACCAACGGCAAGGCGGCTCCTAATTCATTTTGCGGCAATCGCGCGCAAGTCGTCAATGTGCTCTTGGACGCCCTGTTGGCGTCGCCAACTTTAGGAACCTTCAAATCAGACGACACTTGGGAGTTGGAAAGGTCAGCTTATGTGCCCCCATCAATATTTACAACTGGCTGAACGATACCGGGAGGTGATCGAGACGGCCAAGGACACCTTCACGCGCTACCATCTCGAAGCGATGGAACGGAGCTACCGGGCCCTGGCTGATAGCGAGCGGGAGCTCCGGAAGTCTCGCTATATGGTGGAAGCCTTGGGCAAGCTGGGCGATAGTGACAAAGCAAAATAGACCAATGCGGCTCGTTCCGTCTGGAGATACACTCGTGTTCGCAACGTGTTCACGGGGACTAGATTCCTTGAGGCATCTCGAGGGTCGGCACAAAACGAAAACTGGGCACTGAGCACTTCACTTCGGAGATTGTAGACCGGGAGAGGCCAGCCAATCGCTGATGTGCGCGCCAGTATTAGCTAACCGCGCTTTCCTAAGAAGGGCCTCGCGTTCCGCGCCTGCCGGTAATGCGCTGGCCTGCTCCTTGTACCTTGTTGCCAGTTCGGCCAATCGTTCCTCAAGAGAGTAGGTCTGCTTCACTCTGGAGCGCTCCGTCATGGCGCTTTCCTCGGCCGTTAATGACGACTCCAAAACGAGAGAAGGCAACTTCAGTTCCTGCGCCGGAACGAACTTAGGCCAGTGGCGAAATCAAATTAGGCCACCCCCTTAATTCCTACAAAAGGACCCTATGCTCGGCGGTAGATGCCCCACAGCGCGATTGCGAGAAAGGCCCCACCGCCGGCGACCAGCAGCATCAGGATTGCATCCAGCATCCGAATCACTCCCCTGAGATGAGAATGCACGCGCGCGGGAAGTCGTCATTAACACAGAGCAGGACGGCGGTTTCACGAGCGCAGCCGACCACTTCTCAGGGGCTTCGCGGATGCAGTGCTCTCACCGGCGAAAAGGGGCCGATGCCGACGGCTACGGAATATAATGCACCCTAACCGCATTTCGGTTCCGGCGAAGTTTGTTTTGCAACCTGATAAGAAAGAGCTCTAAATTTTGGGACCGGGGCTGGCTGCATATTTCACTCTTCATTTTACCCGGCTCTTTTTGACTCGCGCGGGCCGCAGCGGTTGACCTTCCGCTGCGGCCTTCGCATACCTCTGATTGATCCAGATGGGGCTGGAGCGTCTTGAAGTCCTTTGCGCTTGCGAACGCTGCGAAATGGATCATCGATCTGATGGAGCACACCGGAGCAGGTGCTGCCCACGCGCGAAGAACTCGCCGTCATCCTGGGCGTGGGAAGAAGCTGCCTCGCCCTGCGAGGGTTCAGAGCCGAGGGCATTTTGGATACGGGCCGTGGCACCGTGACGGTTCGCAACATCGGGCTCCTCCCTCGTAAATCGAGCCGGCGGGCGTGCGCCGCAAGCCGCTGGC
>NZ_JADPJQ010000062.1:0-363 GCF_023073515.1 Bradyrhizobium sp. 17
GGCGCAACGCAACAAACACATCACTCAGCACGGCAAGTCCAGGCGTCCCTCGCACCTCAACTCGTGCCCCATGGAGCTCAACCGTCACAACGGCTGCTTCCGGCGCCCCGGAGGGAGCTGCAGCCGCCGATGGCGACGATTCCGACACTAACGGCACAAACGACAGTGCACCCGCCGCAGCTGGCAGCACCAGTTGACCCAAACGCGCCCGGCGCCGCCAGTCATGCACCTGCTGGGGCCGGCAGCCATGGCGACGTGCGACATCTGTTACGATCGCGCCCGGCTCGAGACTGTCCGCGACAATCTGCGCCTTCAAATCATCTGGCCACTGTTTCCGGCCGCCGCCGGCGTACACTTCTATGC
>NZ_JADPJQ010000062.1:515-5142 GCF_023073515.1 Bradyrhizobium sp. 17
TCTTCTAACGGCGCTCACAGGTCTACGCACAAACAATCTGGTGGGCCTCGCAGCCCCGCTTACGGTGGACCTTGGCAAGACCGGCGTACATCAACGATTCTATGGCTGGCCTCTCACCTGGACCCGGTTCTATGGCGAGGGACGAGTATTCTATTCGGCGCTAGGCCACGAGCCGTCAGTTTGGCAGGACGCCCGCTACCAGCGAATCCTCACGAACGCTATCCTCTGGTCTATGCGAAGATCGCCCCAGGGAGACGCCGCCGCACTTCGCATTTGCGCCACCGCCGGATTCGTAGGCTGGTGTCGTGCCAGAGGTTCGGACCGTCTTGGTCCGCGACTTCCGCTCGGGTTCAGTCGCGTCGTTTGCCCTTGAGTTCGGGATTTCCGGTCTACCCCCGACTCCGGACGTCTAGCGGCAGTGCGCAAACTCGCGCTTTGGGCCAACAGCGGCCATGCGTTGATTAAGGCACGCGGACAAGCGACTTCGCGACTTCCCGCGTACAGTCGATGAACGCTACAACCGCGGGACTGAGTGTTCGATTTTTCAGGAACACAATCTCAGCCGAAATTCGGGGGCCTGGGGATTTTAGCGGCAAAACCCTCAAAGATCCCTGATGCGCGCTTAGTGCCGCGACCGACATCGGAAGAATTCCGACAAATTCGCCGCTCGCAATGAGCGAGACCGTGAGCTGGATTGCTATGGTTTTGACCAGCGGTCTCGGTGGTGAAAAGCCATTCGCTCGAAATACCTCGGCAACTAATGCGCCCGGCGCACTGTCATAGGGCGGCAAGACCCAATTGCGCTTGATGATGTCCGCGAGAGCAATTAGGCGCTTTCGCGCCAATTCGCGGTGCACTCCAACAACGAACACAAATGGCTCATCGAACAGGATTTCGGAATGGAAATCCTCCTGCTGGCCTGTGGCCCTCGTAATCAGCAGATCAATCTTGCGCTCACGAAGTTCCTGGACCTGATGTGCGCCAGGATTGGTCAATTTTACGTCCAGCTGCACGCCGGGATATTTTGCTGAAAAGTTTCGCACGATAGGTGGCACCAGAGTGTGAAGAATGATGTCGGTGCATCCAAGCCTCACCTCCCCGGAGTTCGGATCGGATAGATATTCGAGCGAGCGAAGACCTTGCTGCATCTCGTCGAAGACATTGATGCCGCAACGAAGCAGTACCTCGCCATGGGGGGTGAGTTCAGCGCCCTGCGAGTTGCGATCGAACAACCGCACCCCGAGCGTGCCTTCCATTTCGGATATCGCCTTTGAGACGGCGGGATGTGAAATCCTCAGCCTGGCGGCTGCCTTAGCCATGCTGCCGGTATCGGCAACGGCCATCAGAATATGAAGGTCGCGCAACTTGATGCGACGACCAATTCGATCCGACCAATCCATTGCGAGCCTTAACCTGGCGGTTACACGGATGCCGCAATTTTCGGTCTACCAGATAATGCTACGGCCGGCCAGAGTGACTGCGTCCGGTTATCGCCGGACCGAGCCCAACATCAGGACGATCCCATGATCACGAAACGAAGGCTTACATCGTTGGCGTGCACCGGTGGCCTCGCTGCCATTTTTCCAGATGTGATACGCACCGCTGCTGCCGAGACCGCTTCGCGCATGCTGGTGGGCTTCGGCGCCGGGGGCGCAATCGACGTGATCGCCCGGATGCTGGTCGAGGGAATGAAGAATTATGCCCCTTCGTTTATCGTCGACAATCGTCCCGGCGCCGGCGGCCGTCTCGCGCTCGGGGTGCTGAAAAGTGGCCCGACTGACGGCACAACCATGATCTTGGCGCCAGCCTCCAACTTCGCCGTGTACCCGCATGTCTACAAGACGCTGGGTTATGATGCGTTCGGAGATTTCGTCCCAGTCACGACCGTCTGTTCTTTTCCGTTCCTGATCACAGTGGGGCCGATGGTGCCTGCCGAAGTCAGGACACTGGCCGATTTCGTGAAATGGTCCGCAGCCAATCCCAAGCAGGCGAGCTATGGCACAGCGGCGGCGGGATCGATGCTGCATTTCACCGGCGTGACCCTGGCCAGGACCGGCGGGTTTGAATTCGTGCATCTGCCCTATGGCGGCCCCGGCGGCATCCAAGACCTGATCGGCGGTCGCATTGCCGCAACGATCTACCCGATCGGCACGGCACTTCCGCATGTGCAGTCCGGCGCCATCCGGGCGCTGGCGACGACCGGGGCGCAACGATCCCCACGGCTAATCGATGTACCGACCGTTCGGGATGCCGGATATCCGGCGCTCGAAGCCACCGAATGGTTTGGCGTCTTCGTTCCGGCAAATACGCCTGCCGTAACGGTAAGCCGCCTCAATGTGGCAATCCGCACGGCGGTGAATACCGACAGCTTCAAAACCGGGCTGGCTAAGCTTGCGATAGACCCCGCCGGCGAGACGCCACAGGAATTCGAGCAACTGGTCAAATCCGACTTCGATCGCTGGGGGCCGATCGTGCACGCCTCCGGCTTTACGCCAGAAGATTGAGGCGCGTCATGGTGGGCACAACAGACACAGACGGAATGCATGCGAGGGAGAACAGGCACCGGACACCGGACCAGATTCTGGGTCCGTACTTTCCGATGGGACATACGCCGGTCCCGCAAGCCGACCTGACCTCCGTGAATGGGGTCGATGGGTTCGCGAAGGGAGAAATCATCGAAGTCACGGGACGGATATTAAATCTCGCTGGCGAATCGGTTCGCAGCCTACCCGTGACGATCTGGCAGGCCAATACTTTCGGTCGCTACGACCACGGCAATGATCCCAATCCTGCGCCGCTGGACCCCAACTTCGTCGGTTGCGTCGGTGTTCAATCAGATGACGAGGGCTTCTATCGGATTAAGACGATAAAGCCTGGCGCCTATCCGGCAGGGCCCGACTGGATGCGGCCGCCCCATATTCACTTCGAGGTACACGGTCGGTTCGAACGGCTGATCACGCAGATGTATTTTCCTGACGAACCGCTCAATGCCTCCGATCGGCTGCTCAACGCAGCGATCCGTCCGGATTTGTTGATCGCAAAGCCGGTATCATCGGCAGATGGATGCGATCATCGCGTGCTGAATTTCGATATCGTCCTGTCAAGGGGCTAGAGGCTCTTAATAGTCATGCTTCAATAATTCACACCAGTTCGGGACAGGTTGAATGTCCGCTTCGGGTCCAATCGCGTCGGTTTGCCCGTGAGGCGATGACTTCCGGTCTAGCCGAATAAGCGGACGTGGTCAGATCGGGCCGGCATGTCTCGAACGGGCCACAAGCGGTTAACGCGCGACAGCGGGAAACAGGAAGCTGGGCGCGGCTGCGATCGAGATCTTACCAAGCCCGCCAAATAATTGTTTGTTGATGCCGTCGACAATCTTTGCGCGCGGTGCCGGGTCTTCTACTCTAATTGAATGCGGGCGCCCTTAGCACCGTTGAGTTACCGCTTGAGATGAAATCCGGCCAGCGCGTCCTCGGCATGCAGGCCGACCAGTGCAGCAAAGGCCGGCATCGCCGTTGCATCGCCGGCCTCAACCCTTGCGAAAGCCTGGACATATTGGGCGGTGGAAGGCGCCCTCAAAGCCGCGTCCTGAAGCGGCTCAAAAGCACGAAGCGGCCCGCTGCGCCCGCGCAACATAATCTCACCGACTGGCCGCCCCTGAAAATTGCCGGCGGCTCCGGCTGCCGCTGCGCTGACGCAAATGCGGGTGCCGAGATACTTCTTGGCGGCCTCGAGCCTTGCTGCGGTGTTGATGGTATCGCCATAGGCGGTGTAGTCGAAGGACCGACTGCCACCAAAGTTGCCGACCAGCGCAGACCCCGCATGGACACCGATACGCGTGGCACCAAAATCAACCCCCTTTTCTTTCCAGCGTTCTCGGAACATCTGGGCCCAGATGTCGAGGTCATGAGCGCAGCCAATGGCTTGCCGGGCATAGTCCGGCTGTTCGCCTGGCGCATTAAAGAGCACCTGGATCGCGTCGCCTATGGCCTTGGCAACCGTGCCCTCATGGGCGAACACGACATCGGTCATACCGCCCAGATATTCATTAAGCAGCGCGCCCAGCACTTCCGGGGCCACGGTTTCTACCAGTGAGGTGAAGTCGGTGATGTCGGTGATGTCGGTGAAGATGGTCGCAATCTCGCCCCAGTGCACTTCCATGCCGTCGCTGTTGCCGGTCGCCGCGAGACGGCTCGCGATCTGTGGCGAAAAATACCGCGACAACAAGGCGTGCGCGCGCTCGGCCTCCAGTTGGCGACGTCGGGCCTCGCGCATCGTCTCGACATGACGAATGGTCTTGTTGATCCTCATTTGAGGTCGCCGAAGTCGATTGGCTTGGTCAGGAAGTCGAACGCGCCGCGGTTCATCGCTGTACGGATGTTGCTCATGTCGCCGTAAGCGGAGACGATGATGGTCGACTTCTTGTCCTCGGCCTCCTGCAGCTTGGCCAGAAGCGAAAGCCCGTCCATCCTCGGCATATTGATGTCAATGTTCCGCCCGCATCGGTGTCCGGCCGAGCCATTGTCGGTGCCATCGAATTCGCACTAGGGGCTTGGACACAGGTCGCGCCGATTCAGTTTAAGTTGGTGAACGACAGTCCGGACCTTCGATTTCGCTTCGACGGGCT
>NZ_JADPJQ010000062.1:5391-8835 GCF_023073515.1 Bradyrhizobium sp. 17
TGAGGTGAGTCATTATCTTGGGTTGAAGCATTCCACCAACCTCGAATCAGCGATGTATCCCGTTAATCAGGGGGTTCGAAGTCTCTCCGCGGATGATATCGAGCGTATACAGGCGCTGAAGGGCGCCCCGCCTATCCCGGTGCCTGGGTGCTTTGGAAACTCAACCAGCGGTGCCGATGTGGTGGTCGTTGATCTAAGTCGCTCAGGCACAACGTTAGATATCATTGTCGGGCGGATTGACAATCCCGACGGGGCCGACACCGCTTATTACTGCGTCGGATACGATATAGACGCCAACGGAAATCCCCGCGGTGGATGGAGTCCCCCTATCGCCATGGGCGGTCCACTTGGCAACGATAGTCAAGGATTGGGGCTTGCCACCGGCTTCATTCACGGGCTCCTTCCGGACGGACGCTCATCGCTCGATATGGTGATGATGTGGATGGACGATCCCTCGGGCGAAAACCAGCTGCTGTATCGAGTGGGCTATAATCTTGGAGAGGACGGGCTGACTCCAACGTGGACAGGCAACTTTCCCGTGCCCGGTCATTTCGGAAACACGACTGAAGAGGTTGCCTGCGCTCTATTCGACGTTAACGGTAGCGGCGGCGCCGATCTGATCCTCGCCTGGATTGACAACCCTGATGGTGAAAACACCATCTATTATAAGATTGGCTATGACATCGCGGCGGATGGTTCAGTTGCGGTTTGGTCCGACCAAATGTCCGTGCCACACCCAGTAGGCTTCTCAAGCAGCGGTCTCGGAATTAGCGTCGTGGACACGCGGGGTAACGGTCGCCCGGACATGCTGGTGTTCTGGATCGACAATCCGGATGGAGCAAACAATGCATTTGTTCGGATTGGCGAAGATCTTGATCGCGATGGCGTCCCCATTACTGGGTGGGGCACGCCGCACAGCATCCCTGGAAGCTGGGGCAATGAAACCGGTGGGGCCGGCGCAGCCTTCGCGAACATCAGAGGAACACTTCGACCAGATGTCATAGAGCTGACGCTGGACGCACCAGACGGACCTGATGCCGCCTACATCAGAGTGCTATCGCCGCCAATGCCGACCTGGAATGTTGTGCGGCCGGTGCCGAACGGGACGGGAGTGGTGAAAATCGCCGCGTCGGCTCTGCCCGAAGCAGCGATCGTGCTGGCCAGCCGCGGAGTTCCTGGACCAGCTAATGCGCCGCTGCAGATCAGCGTCTGGGACCAGACGGACCTGGACGAGAACAAGGGCAGCGATATTCTTGAGTTTGTGGGCCCGAAGCCGGCGAACGATGCGCGCGTCGATTCAAATGTCGCCGTTTCGGCCAGAAGCATCAGCACCGCGAATGTTTTCTATGTCGGTAGCGACAATTTTATCCGAAGCAGTTTTTCGACCACAATCGCTCAACCAGGCACAGCTGCTACCGGACCGATCTGGCTTTTGCCAGGTTTTCGCCCGCCTGTGGGGAATCCTGTGCGTCCAGCAAATTCGGCTGCGATGCCACCGGTAACTTCATCGCCCCTGGTTGCATCGTCGCTCAACGACCAGCACGTCGCGGTGTTTTTCGCGGGTAAAGAAGACGACCTAGAGATTGTCGCCTCAAATGGGGCGGTTGGCTGGGTCGCTGCTAACACGCGTGCCAATTGGCAGCGGCCGATTGTGGCCATAGCAGCAGTGCCTCGTGCAGGTCGCATCTTCATAATCGTGGTTGATGGTGCGGGCGCGTTTTGGGAATTATCCGTTGATGATCAACTTGGGTTTCAGCCACCTCAAAGAATAATTCCTGCTGGAATTGCGGATGGCGCGATCGCTCTCGTTTCGCGCAACAATGAACAACTAGACGTATTCTGGATCGATAAGGTCAGTCGCTCTCCAATGTCCAGTTTCTGGAATACCGCGAAAGGGCTTTGGTCGGCACCCTTTGCCATCGCTGCTGGGCGCACTGCTCGTTCAGGTTCTGCATTGGCCGTTCCGAACTCATGGAACGAACGTCTCCAGGTTTTTTGGCAGGAGGCGGACAGCTCTGTATGGACAACCTGGTGGGCTCCTCGGCCTGATGCGGTGCCCGCCACCTGGAGCACGCCTTCACTTGCCGTCGCAGCCGGAGTCGCAGCAGCCGGATCCGACCTCATTGCGGTTTCGCGAAAAGCCGAGCACGTTAGGCTATTTTTCGTCAACAGCACCAGCACGCTGCAGAACGTTCATTGGGGCGAAAACCCTTAGTTTATTGAGGCCAGTAGCCTAAAGGCAAAAATGCTGGCGTGCTTACCGCGGATCTACGAGGCGCACCAGGCAACTGACCCCGAACGCATGAAGCCGCTTTAAATAGGCCAAAGCGAACCGAGCCTTAGCATCCTGACAATCGGCAGCGTTAATGGCCGGCAGAAGCAACTTCCACTCATGGTTCTTCGCGGCCGGGCCTTGCCTTGAACACCGCCTTCGTAGACGCAAGGATCATGACAACCTTGATCGATGATGGTCGTCTGCGCCCGCGCGCGCTAACAGGATGCTACTTCGTCTGCTTGCAATCGCCGCCAAGCTCGAGAAACTCGAGTTGCGCGGCCCGATGCCCTTGCGCCCCAGCGTCACAGGCTTATGTAAGAAGCGGTTAGCACTCGCCCATTGCAATTGCCAATAACCACAAAAAGCTTAGGAGAACTGCATGAAATTCCGTCCGCTTCACGACCGCGTCGTGGTCAAGCGCATTGACGCAGAAGAGAAGACCGCTGGCGGCATCATCATTCCCGACACCGTCAAGGAAAAGCCCTCGCAGGGCGAAATTGTCGCTGTCGGCCCGGGTGGTCGCGACGAAGCCGGTAAGCTGATCCCGATCGACCTGAAAGTCGGCGACCGCGTGCTGTTCGGCAAGTGGTCCGGCACTGAAGTCAAGATCGACAACGTCGATCTGCTGATCATGAAGGAAAGCGATGTCATGGGCGTCCTCGACGTCCCCGCTTCCAAGAAGAAGGCGGCCTAACAGCCCCCTCTCACCACCCAGCTAGACACCTAAGGAAAAATCCAGATGGCAGCTAAAGAAGTCAAATTCGGCGTCGATGCACGCGACAAGATGCTGCGTGGCGTCGACATCCTCGCCAACGCCGTCAAGGTGACGCTCGGCCCCAAGGGCCGCAACGTCGTGCTCGACAAGTCGTTCGGCGCTCCCCGCATCACCAAGGACGGCGTCACCGTCGCCAAGGAGATCGAGCTCGACGACAAGTTCGAGAACATGGGCGCGCAGATGGTGCGCGAAGTCGCCTCCAAGTCGGCTGACGCGGCCGGCGACGGCACCACCACCGCAACCGTGCTCGCGGCTGCGATCGTTCGTGAAGGCGCCAAGTCGGTTGCCGCCGGCATGAACCCGATGGATCTGAAGCGCGGTATCGACTTGGCCGTGGAAGCCGTGGTCGCCGACCTCGTCAAGAACTCCAAGAAAGTTACCTCGAACGAGGAAA
>NZ_JADPJQ010000062.1:8845-9603 GCF_023073515.1 Bradyrhizobium sp. 17
TCAGGTCGGCACCATCTCCTCCAACGGGGACGTGGAAATCGGCAAGTTCCTCGCAGATGCCATGAAGAAGGTCGGCAACGAGGGCGTCATCACGGTTGAGGAAGCAAAATCGCTCGAGACCGAACTCGAGGTCGTCGAGGGCATGCAGTTCGACCGCGGTTACATTTCGCCCTACTTCGTCACCAACGCCGACAAGATGCGCGTTGAGATGGACGACGCCTACGTTCTGATCAATGAGAAGAAGCTCTCCTCGCTGAACGAACTGCTTCCACTGCTAGAAGCCGTGGTCCAGAGCGGTAAACCGCTTGTGATCATCGCTGAAGACGTCGAAGGCGAAGCTCTCGCTACCCTCGTCGTTAACCGTCTGCGAGGTGGTCTGAAGGTCGCCGCCGTCAAGGCTCCGGGCTTCGGCGATCGCCGCAAGGCCATGCTGCAGGACATCGCAGTGCTGACCGGCGGCCAAGCGATCTCCGAGGATCTCGGTATCAAAATGGAGAACGTGACGCTCGCCATGCTTGGCCGCGCAAAGAAGGTGATGATCGACAAGGAGAACACCACGATCGTCAGCGGCGCCGGCAAAAAGGCCGACATCGAGGCGCGCGTGGCCCAGATCAAGGCGCAGATCGAGGAAACCACCTCGGACTACGACCGCGAGAAGCTGCAGGAGCGTCTGGCCAAGCTCGCAGGTGGCGTCGCGGTGATCCGCGTCGGCGGCGCGACTGAAACCGAAGTGAAGGAGCGCAAGGATCGCGTGGATG
>NZ_JADPJQ010000010.1:0-1102 GCF_023073515.1 Bradyrhizobium sp. 17
TACGATACGAAATGTCGGAGCGAGGAAGATGACCGATCTGGACGAATTGCGCAAAGCCACACTGCTGGCGGAGAAGTTCTGGGGCCGGATGTTTGGTGGTTTCCTGGCCACTACGTATCAAGATAAGGGCGAGACCGCGTATCTTGATACTTATTTCCAGACACTCCGCTCTCATCAGAATGTCAAATTCCTGGAGGGGCTGAAGAAGCTCGGCGTGCGCGAGGATGAGCCCCCAGCGGTCAAGGCATGCAAATATCACTATTTCAGCAATATACTTGGCGGTCTGAAGCTGCAGTACATAGAGGAATCGCCCAAGAAGTGTTGGATCCGTTATCTGGCTCCGAGGGCGACGTTCACGGGGCTGGCTATCCTTGCCGTGCCCGCACACACCGCGAAGACGGTGGCGCATTCCTGGCATCCTAGAAACGGCGAGCTGCTGGGCTGCGACCGGCTTCAGTATGTGCGGACCAAAAACATGATGGAGGGAGACCCATACGACGAGGCGTATTGGGTCGAACTCGATCGACCGGTCGCTCCCGAGGAGCGGCTTATATTCAGGCCCGAGATTCGTACGCCGGAGTTTGACCCGGCGAAGGCGCCGCAGCTCGATCCCAAGCTCTGGCCGGAAGAGCGCAGGCTGAAGGCGCGTGCAAACTATTCCGCGGGTTATGTGAGCCGCACGACGAGCGTGCTGGTGTCGAAGTTCGGGGTTGAGGCTGCGGCCGACATCGTGGGCAGGACCATGCGGGGCTTGGCCATTCAACACATCAACGAGCTCAAGGCTGACCAGGGGATCGAGGGCGCCGACTTGCATTCTGTGGTCCAATTCTTCGCCGGCATTCTCACGGCATGCCGTCAAGAATTCCAGATCGAGAAGGTGTCGCCAACCAAGACGCGGATCGTGCTCAAGAGCTACAAGCCGTTCGACTGGGAGGTGCCGGAAAAGCTGCGCGACGCGTTTTTCGAATACCAGCGCATTGCAGTTCGCATCATGAACGGTCGCGTGAAACTCTCTCGCTTGGTCGCTCCCGAATTTGGTGCGACCGAGACTGAAACTTGGGAGTTCGAGGATACCGGACGCTGGCTCTGGTGAGCCGCGAGC
>NZ_JADPJQ010000022.1:0-561 GCF_023073515.1 Bradyrhizobium sp. 17
ATCTCATCGACAAGCTGGAAGCGATGGTCGAGCAGGGCATGGCCGCCATGGCGGCCGGCGCTGCTGCTGCCGTTGCCGAAGCGCCGCCGCTGGTGCCGGACGCGCCTGTCGCCGTTGAAGCCGCGCCGACCTCCGGCGTGCTGGCCGACCAGAGCCTGGAGCGTCCGCTGCGTCCGGGCGAAGTCTCGCTCGACGAGCTCGAGCGTGCCTTCCGCGAGACCGCGATCGAAGTGCCGGTCCCGGTTGCCAGGGCCGAAGTCAAGGCGGAGCCTCCGCCTGCCGCTGAAGCCCCGGTGCCTGTTGCCAAGGAAGCCGCGAAGGAGACCAAGGCGAAGGACAAGGCCGCGCCGAAGAAGTCGATCGCCGACGAGGGCGCCGCCGAGGGAGCCAGCATCGCCAACCAGTCGATCCGCGTCAACGTGGATACGCTTGAGCATCTGATGACCATGGTCTCGGAGCTGGTGCTGACCCGCAACCAGCTGTTGGAGATCTCCCGCCGCAACGAGGACACCGAGTTCAAGGTGCCGTTGCAGCGGCTGTCCAACGTCACCGCCGAGCTGC
>NZ_JADPJQ010000058.1:0-12995 GCF_023073515.1 Bradyrhizobium sp. 17
ACCGGGCCACAGTGTCCGGCTAGGCGAACCGGGCAACGCGCCTTTTCCAATGAGTCCTCCTCGCCCTGCATGGGGCGAGGTGCTGAGGCTCAGGAGCCCTCGAACTTGAACGATACGTTGAGCTTGGCGCGATAGGCCTCGATCTTTCCCTTGTCATCGAGCTGCATATCCAGCTTGACGACCTCTGCAATGCGAAGATCTCGGAGAGATTTTGCAGCTTGCTTGACCCCATTCGCGGCGGCCTTCTCCGACGAGTCGTTGCTGGTACCGATCAGTTCAATGACCTTGTAGACGCTATCAGGCATGTCGTCCTCCTGTCCGGGATGACGAAGGAAATCTAGCATCAGGATCTCGACCCCGATATGGGGTGCCCTCCGGAGCCGGAAAGGGACAAAAATTGCATTTGGCGGGGGCAGCTTTTGGCCGGAGCCAACCTGCCGGGCCAGCGCCATCGTGTCCGCTCCTAGCGAGCAGACGGAAAAACGTCCGATTGCCTGTCACTTTCCTGTTTGACCCGGTGCCGACCATTTCAGTCTCGGGTCACTCGATCGCGGCTGCTGAGACTAACCAAAAATACGAACCGGCTAAGCCGTCCAAGCCCCTGGCTCCGGCGCTTGCCACGAGGCAGGGATTCGCATCCGTGCTGGCTTGCCCTTGTCCACCTGCTCTAGCGACGGTCTGTAGATAGCTATCGGTCAGATCTCATGACTTGCCGCGGAAGCACGAGCACTACATTGATCTGGCGATCGAGGATCGTCGTGGCGATGATCGTCGTCTTCGAACTCATCGTGGCGGAGCATTTAACTTAGTGCTAGAGACAACCCTCGCTCAGGCCCGCAGACCGGCATCACATCCACAATCTTGCCTCCCGACCGGTTGCGCTTTCACATTGCCATGCCAGCGTGGAGATCGGTCCAAATCTTACCGCAGCGTCGCCCATCAACCGGGTGGTTGCGTCGCGGACCGAGGACAGGATCGTCGCCCGGCGAAACGTGGACGGCTCGATTAATTGAGCGCGCTGCTGCGTATTGCCGCCAAAGGGCTAGACGAGCTTATGAATTCGGAGGCCAGGCGCGCAACTAATCCATCACGCTGCCAGATTTAAGCCGCATGGGGCCTATATCGCCGCGAAGGCTTTGCCGGTGGGGACGCATTGGCGCGAATATCGGTGTTCGCAGTGCAATAGATCTTGCTCACTGTCTATTCGGTCTTGAACGAGGAGCAGAAGCCCTCCGTGGCCGCGTCGTTCCTTCTTGCTCGCAATTTTCGTTCGACCTTTATGGATCACTCGGCCTCGAGCTTCATGCCTTTCGGCTCGGCCAGAGATCAAAGAGCGTCAAGATGTTCTGCCCCCGCCGCCCTGGAGCAGGACAACGCGACATGCTCGCGATGCTGGCGACGCTGGAGCTCTCGATCTCTGCTCTGTCGCGCCTTGGCCCCTGTCGCTAGCGCCCCTGAAACCTGAACAGCACATCCTGCATGAGCCTCATCCCGCAGGATGCGCTCTTCAGAAGCTAGAACCGACAGCTATCAGCGGCAGCCGTAGCGACCGTTAACCAGAACGCGGAGACATGCCGTGCCAACCGCGGCCGCGCCAACGGCCGCGCCGCCTACGACCGCGCGCCATGTGGTGCGCCGTGCAACGCCGGCGACTGACACGGGTGTCAAGGGGCGCCCGACGCGCAGGGCGCCAATCTCCTCTGTGTGCGCCGTAATGGGCCCTAGGGTTACCGGATCAACCAATTTGCAGCGCCGCGCGCCAATCAGCGTGAGGATGATTGGGGGGCGTGCCCCGAATCGATGTGGTTTGCCATCGAAGCCGTGTGCGAGCGGCCACTAATCCTTACCTCCTCGTGATCTATGGCCTTTCCATGCTCGATCTAGTGGAAGGCGGATGCACTTAGGACGAAGTGATGCACTGGCGCGAGCGGTTCAGGGCTCGCTGCGGGGCGGCCTGACGTTGCTCAGCAACAAGTCCGCTGCCAAGATCGACACGCTGGTCTATCGCATCAATCACGCCCAACCGCGCCCTGTTTCGCCGGCGCAATTCGGAGGAGCGGAAATCGACCCATTGCCAGTGATCAAGGTCCCCTGAGGCACGGCTTACGGGCACCGAGTCGGCCATAGGCTCGATTGCCGCAGTGGTTGACGTGACGAGCGCGAACAGAGCGATGAGAACGAGCGGCGATGTTGGATCAGCGGATCCCCGGTTCGAGCCCCGGTGCGCCAACGATATCAAAACTGTTCGTATTCAATTAAATTACGGATGGGGTCGACGAGAACAAGGCGGATCTCGTGCGACGTTTTTTGCGTATCGTGCCCCGGATAGCAGTGCGACTTATGCTTTTCCTTTGTTTCTGCATCTTCGCGCAATGCGATACGGTGTGCAGATTAAACGGCACAGATTACGCGCTCGTCGTAGAATAGGATGCTGAGGCGCGCAAAACGCACAACCTGTTTTGCCCAGTCGCCTCGTGATCCCTCGACCGTTCTGCGACAGCATGGTGATTTAATCCCCGCCGCGGCAGCCGGGATCGGCAGGGCTGTGATCGACTTGATCTTCTCGATCGCAAAGCGCGAGGTGCGTGCTCGAAGTTGGAACCAGCAATCCGGCCATAATCAAGAAGCGTCGGCAGGGTGGGCTGGTACGGTGAAGTGAAAAATTGCGCCGTGGGGCTGGTTGCGCGTCACCCACAAGCGTCCGGCATGCGCTTCGATAATCGAACGACAGATCGACAGTCCCACCCCCAAACCGCTGGGCTTCGTCGTGTAGAAGGGGGCGAAGGCGTGCTCGAAGGTTTCAGAGCTCATCCCCGGTCCCGAGTCCTTCACCTCGACGAGAACACCGTCCGGTGCACCCTGCGCGGTGGTGATCAGCACTTTCTTGGCTCCATTCACGACCGTGCCGATTGCCTGGACAGCGTTGATAATCAGGTTGAGAACCACTTGTTGCAATTGGACGCGGTCGCCCTCGACAAGCGGTAAGCTGTCTGCAAATTCCGTCTGCACTGAGATGCCGTTCTTCATCGCTTCGCCGCGGGTAAGCTCAATAACGTCCCTGATCGCCTCATTGATGTCCAAGCGATCCTTCCGGGGCGGTGCTTTTTTTACGAGATCGCGAATTCGTTGGATGATGTCGCTGGCCCGAGCGGTATCGTTCATAAGCCAGTCCAGTGATTCCCTGACCCTCTCAAGATCCGGCGGATTTCTGGCCAGGAATCGCGCGGCCGCACCAGCATTCATGGATGCCGCGGCAATCGGCTGGCTCACTTCATGCGCGATCGAGGCCGTGAGTTCGCCCATGGTGGCGAGGCGGTTAGCGTGCGCAAGCTCCTTCTGTATCTCGCGCAGCGCCTCTGCGGCCCGCTTCTGTTCGGTGATGTGCCGTCCAACGCCGCGATAACCGATGAAGTGCCCGGACTTGTCGAGCACCGGTAGCCCGGAGACGGACACGTAGCGCTTGCCGCCATCGGGCGTAGGGCGCGCGAGCTCGAAATCGCGGAACGGCAGGTGGGCATCGAGCGTCTCCCGATGCTTGCGCCAAGCCTCCTCGTCGGGCTCCAAGTAGGGCACTTCCCAGCGCGTCTTACCAAGTTCAGAGCCCGACGCGGGTGCGTCGACCATGCCTTCGGCGAATTCCTGGCGAATGAAACAATGCCGCGCATCGGATTCCCAGTACACGTCGAAAGAGAACTGTACGAGAGTCCGGAAACGCTCCTCGCTCTCCTGCAGAGCCACTTCCGATCGTTTGCGCTCCGTCAGGTCAACGACAAAGGAGACGCCCTGGTCTCGTTGTTCGTCGAACGCAGCCATGCCGATCAACACCGACACGCGGCTTCCGTCCTTGCGGAAATACTCTTTCTCGAACGGCTGCACGCTACCCATCTTTTTTAGTTCCGGGATCCACCATCGCTCGTGGCGGTCGAGCCATTCAGGCGGCGTCAGGTCAGTCCAGCGCAGGCGGCCCGAAACGAGATCCTCACGGTCGTATCCCACGATGCTGAGAAACGCATCGTTGGCCTCCAGAATCGAACCTTCAAGCTCCCAGATGATGATTCCGATGATGTTGGCATCGACAAGGCGTCGGATTTTCGCTTCCCGTTCTCCGAGATCGCGGTACAAAGCCGCATTTTCCAGCGCGATTGCTGCCTGTGAGGCGAGCAGCTTCAGCACCGCAATTCGCGCCGGTGCAACAACGTAGGGCGTCAGTGTGTTCTCGAGGTAAAGCACGCCGATAACTTTCGCACGGTTGATCAGGGGCATGCAGAGAATGGAACGAGCGTTGCGCTGATTAACGTAGGGGTCCGTGGCGAAGGGAGGCTGGACCGTGGCATCCTCGAGAACCGCGCACTCTCTGGTTCGCAGTACGTAATGGAGAACGGATTCGGGAAGGAGATCCGCGGTCACCGCTGTATTGCGCATTTCAACAGTAACTTTATCGCCGGTTGTGGTGGCTTCCGCTTCGATGCGTGGCTCGGTGTCGTGCGACAGGATCAGCAGACCGCGTTCAGCCCCTGCTTGTTCGATGGCAGTGCGCATGAGCGTCTCGATAAGCGTCTCCAGAACCATCTCACCTGACACCGCTTCCGACACCTTGATGACAGTGGCGAGGTCGAGATGCTCGACCGGCGCTCCAATCGTGCTCATCGGGCCTGGCTCTGATCTCGCCTCCTTGAGGTGCGGATGCATATCCTCAAGTTGCCGCACTTTGCCGTCTGCCCCCCAACGAACATAGCAGTCGCGCGCTCTCCGCAAATAGATGCCAGAAAATTCTTCGAAACCACGCTCGCCGTAAAACCGCGCGGCCAATTCATAAGCGAGCGCCTCGTGGTGGACGAAGCCGTTGTCGCGAGCGGAGCGGATGGCTTGTTCATAGAGACGCTCCGCGTCCAGTTCTCTGCCTTGGAGACGGGCGATCTCGGCGCCGGTTAGAATAGCGCGGTCCGCGAAATTCTCCGGGCAATTCTGTGCCCACAAATCGAGCTGCGTGTGGTGCCCAGTCAGGGCCTCAAGGTGCCCTTGACGTTGTTCGGGGTGTGCCGAATTCCGGCATGCAGCGTGCGATAGCGCTGCATAGAACTCGTATTCCACCGTCTCGAGTAGCTGCGGTGGTGACCACGGCAGTCTCCGTGCCTTCGATGCGGCGTCGACGGCCGCCGAATAGTCGCCGGCAAAGAAGCACGCTTGCAGCTTGCGGATCCAATACCAGCTCTCGGGCAGCGCGAATGCCGGATCGGCGGCCAAACGCCGTTCGAACCGAAGCTCGTCCGACGGGTCGTCGTGCAGAGCGCCGAAACGCCGCGTCAGGCCGCGCAGCATACGGATTAGCCCAACCTGCGGCATTATGATGTGGGCCACCAACGCAAACTTCGCCTTCTTGCTCAACTGCAACCCGTGCTCGGCTTCGCGCTGCGCTTCTGCAAGCGCATCGCCCGCCGCAAGGAAATTCGTATTCAAGCTGGCGCAACTGAAGGCCGCGAACGTGACATCGCCACTGCTGCTCGCGGCCTCAAATGCCCGCTGAAAGGCGTCTCGGGCATGCTGGAGCTGCTTGGTCCATGAAAGGACAAGGTTGCCATAGTTCAGGTAGGTCCTGGCGTGCACGCGCGAAAATCCGCACCGCTCGACCAGCTCAGTGCCGATACGGCTGAATCGAAGGCCCGCCTGATAGTCGCCGAAGCGCGCGCCGGCAATGGCGCCGAACATGACGTAAGGAACGCATGAAGCATCGTTGTTCCCCCACTCGAGGCTGATCTCCACCGCTTTTAGGGCCACCAGTGAGCGAAGGTTCGCATCAGTGAAAAACGCCGGCGGCATGAGCGCCGTCAAAAGATCTATGGTCGCTAGTGCGAGTGCATCACTCATTAGCGGCAGATCCAATAGCTCCTCGACCGACCGATTCGCGAGCCGAGATCGGACGTGCTCGTATTCGCGTCGGACGTCATCATCGCTTGGGTGGACTACCCATCGAATCCCGAGTTGTTCCAGATAGCTGAGACCGGTGCTAACCGCGCGGTCCGGCTCACTGAGCGCCGTATACAGATCCACCCGGCGGCGCGCGACGACAGCAAGGTCGGCGGCGGTCGCGGTTCGCGTCGTCAGCTCCTGTAAGCGCTGTTCTGCCTCCAGGACCGAGCCAGTCACGAACTCGCATTCGGCGCGATGCAACTCGAACGCAAAGGCAAGCTGCTGGCGTTGTTCCCAGCAGTCGTCTGGTAACAATGCGGCACCGGCAGCGGCATAGTTGAGCGATGCCGCGTAGGCCGCCGCCCCCCACGCGCGCAGGCTGGCTGTCAGATTAAGCTCTGCGAGTTGCTCGCGTTCGTCTCGCGAGGTGATCAAGGACTCGCCACGGTTGAGCTGGTTGACGATCTCGAAAATAGCCTTCTCCCACTTCTCCCGGGGGGTCTGCGCCAGTAGCTCCCGACCGATTCGCAAATGCAGCGCCGCGCGTTGATCATCAGCAATCAGCGAGTAGGCGGCTTCGTGCACTCGATCGTGGACAAACCGATACACTCCTGGCTGGTGCTCGACCAATTCCTGGCGAATGGCCTCCCACAGATCCGCGTGTACCCGCTGCTCGGAGCGACCGAGGACGATCGAAATTGTCCTCGTGTCGGCGACGTTGCCGAGACAGGCCAGCCGCTGCAGCGTGATCTGCGTCTCGGCAGGCAGGCGGGTCAGCTTTGCGATCATCAGATCCACGACATTGTCGGTGTGGCCCTTGACGCGAATGCGAGCGAGATCCCAGCACCAGAACCGTGCGTCATGATCGAAGCGGACCAATCCCTCTTCGGCAAGCGCCTGAAGGAATTGAATCACAAAGAATGGGTTGCCGGCCGTCTTATCGTGAATCAACTTCGCGAGTGGCGCGGCACGCTTCGAATTGCAGCGAAGAGCATCGGAAATCAAACGCGAAATGTGTGAGCTGGCAAGCGGCGCTAGAATGATCTGCTGCACGTTAGCGCCAGCACTCTTTATGGCTTCAAGCCTGTACCACAATGGATGAGCGACAGTGACCTCGTTGTCGCGAAAGGCGCCGATGAGCATCAGGTATTGCAGATCGGAGCGGGTTAAAAGGTCCTCAACCAGATCGAGGGTGGCGGCATCGACCCACTGGAGATCGTCGAGGAACAACGCCAATGGATGCTCGGACTGTGCGAATACCCCTATGAAGCGCCGGAGCACGAGACGGAAGCGGTTCTGTGCTTGCTGCGGGGGGAGCTCAGGGACGGGTGGCTGCTCTCCGACGATCAGCCGCAATTCAGGGATCAGGTCGGTAACGAGTCGTCCATTGGCGCCCAGCGCACCATGAAGCGCTTGGCGCCAGTGCGTCAGCTCGGCTTCGTTCTTGCTCAGAAGGAACCGCACGAGGCTCTGAAAAGCCTCCACTACCGTTGAATAGGGAATATCGCGTTTGTATTGGTCGAACTTGCCTGATGCGAACAGCCCGTGGGACGGAACAAGGCGACGATGGAGCTCATTGACTACCGAGGATTTACCAACGCCGGAATAGCCGGTAACCAGCATCAATTCCGGCGCGCCGCTCTTGATCATCCGGTCAAAGGCGGCCAGCATGGCTTCAATCTCGCGGTCCCGTCCGTAGAGCTTCTCAGGGATCCGCAGTCGGTCGGGCGTGTCGTATTGTGCGAGCGCAAACTCTTCGACGCGGCCTCCGGTTTCCCATTCGATCAGGCAGCGGCGTAGATCATGTTCGAGGCCTGAAGCGCTCTGGTAGCGTTGCTCGGCGGATTTGGCGAGCAGCTTGAGGACTATGGTCGAGATTGCAGCCGGTACAGTGCTTACCCGCTCGCCGGGCGCCACCGGCTTTCGCGCAATGTGGCAATGCACCCACTCCATGGAATGTGCCGCTGAGAACGGCAACGCGCCGGTCAGCATCTGATAGAGCGTAACGCCAAGTGAATAGAGGTCACTGCGGAAATCGATCGAGCGGTTCATCCATCCGGTCTGTTCGGGCGCCATGTAGGGCAGCGTGCCCACGATGAATTCCGGCGGCCCAGGGGCGCGTCGCTCGCGGGCGAGGCGCGAGGCGATACCGAACCCGGTGAACCGGACCCGTTCGTCCTCGCAGTTCACCATAATATGCGCCGGCTTCACGTCCTTGTGGACGAGGCCGCGTTGGTGCACCTTGTTCAGGGCTGCGGCGATGCCGATCGCGAGCTGCAAAAAGCGTCCGATGTCCATGGGCGCACCAAGCAACTGTTCGAGCGGCTGGCCACCAGGATCCTCAAGCAGCAGCACTGGACGGTCACCATCGCACTCCAGCCCGAGCGGCCGCATTGCCCAGGTCTCATCTAATTGGTCTTTCAGCGCAAACTCGTGATCAAGACGATCGAGGAGGCCGGACGAAGCGTGTTTCGCCTTGGGAAGTACCGCTAATACAGTTCTGCATGCGCCATCGGAAGCCGGACGCAATGGCCGACAAAAGATGCGGTCATCGTCCTCCCATAGCACTTGGAACCTGCTGTCCATGCGCATCAACCCAAAACACTGGGTTCAACCCCGAAGCCTCCGCGTGACCAATGTCAGGTGAGGAGGTACTGTGTTGCGCTCTGTGGCCACATCGACACTGCCATAAAAGCGGGGTTCTGCCCAGCGTAAGCTGCGGCGCCAGGCAGATGACGGCGAGAAAGCCGAAGCGGCGCTAGCCGGACATCAACCGTGATCGCGCGCGAGCCGGCGGGCGAATTCAGCGGTGTATCGAACTCGAAATATGCTGCCCGATGCGTCGCCACAACTTCTGCTGGCCGTCCGGACGCTCGAATGCGAACGGCTTCTGCGGCTCAGGTGTGGTCTGGGCAGCGGATTGCTGTGCGGTGCGGCCCACGAGCTGATTGGCTCATAAAGCGGACGCGCACCGCCTTTGATTTCGGTCGCCGGCCTTCATCCTACTCAGTGGTAACAATCCGTGGTTAATGTCACCATCATTCAGAATTCAGAGCTATCGGATGTAGGCGCGCCAGCCGCTGACAGCGCCCTTTACATCCCGCGGGGTCGATTGGCTTCGCCGCTGGCGTTTCGGTTCTCATGTTGTGCGCGGATCGGCCGATCCGTCGACCGTGCAGGCCACAGCCTCAAATAGCAGTTTGAGATAGTTGCAGGTCCTGATTTGCACTTATGCGGCTGTGTCGTTGGTTCGTTGGTTCGAACGTTTGTGAGATAGTACGACGTCCGAGGACACTTCCTGAAAGTAGCTCAGGCTTGCCCATGATGGACTGGAGCGAGAGAGGATGATCGTACCGGTGGTCATCCGCGCAGAGGGTTGAATTGCTGGTCGGCATCGTGAGGTCCTCCCCAGGCGGCGCGGGAGAGGTTTGTGCCCGTTAACAGCGGCGCCGGCCGGCGTGTCGCGCCCTTGGGTTCCTGAGATGATCAGAGCGGCCTGTCCCGTTGCGCAATGCAGCTTACATGGGGACGTCAATTGTCGCACATCTGTGTCGACGAGCCTGGATTTGTACGGGGTTCGCCAGCATAGGCGGGCCGGTGCTCACGAAGCTGGGGCATGAAAGCAACAGTCCACAACACGTTGCACCAGCGCACCACTGTTAATTTGCGCGATCGGGACGATTCAGGCCTGCTCTCTGCAACGAACCTAGTAGCTGCGGGGGATGACAATGACTGTCACGCGTGCGATTGGCGCTGCTGCCTTGTTTCTGATGACGCTTAGCTCTGAAGCCTATGCTGCGCGCCAGCACAGACCGGGAGAGCGGATTTCTTGCTCAGAGGTCAAATACTACGTTGCTAAGTATTCGGCGGCCCTGGCTGAGATGTATGCCCGTAACCACGGGGCCACCGGCGCCCAGATCGAGCGGGCGCGGCGTTGCTTGGCCTCGAATGAGGCTGCCGAAACAGGGCAACGCAGGTCCTATAGCGAATGAGCATGACGCAGCCTTCGTAATAAAGCGCGCTGGCCGGGGATATCCTGCAAGGTCAGGGCTGTACGCCTACCCGCGGTCGCAGCTGACGATCGAAGTTAGCTGATTGCCTTGCACGCGCAGATAGGCCTTCCGACTAGTGGCCAGGCGAGCGCGCGATTGCACACTCGCACGCGAGGCCGCTCCGCAGTCATGTCCTCCTCCGCTCATCGCATGCTGATTCCCAATCATCGGTGTCGGGCCATATCCTCTTATCGCTCCAATTTGGTGCCAAAGGCTGTCGCAGCAATTGCACGCTCGACCTCGGAAGCCAACACGCTCAGATGATCGGCAAGCCTCGCGAACAACTCTCGCTTTTGCAGGTCGGTGGCCAGATCGCTGATCGATTTGCAGTCGGCTGCGTCTTTGAGGAGGTTCTCCAGCTGCTCTTGCATGTCTCTCATCGTTTGTGTGCCCCAAAGGCACCCTCGGCTTCATTCAGTTGAACTGATTGAGGCGTACTTGAGCTCCCGCCGATCCATTTCCGAACGGAGCGATTCAGCATAGGTGCGCAGATTGTCGCCAACAACGCGGGAGCGTCCGCCATTTGCGCGATCAGCCAACACCTGTCGCCGCACGCTTTCCCAAAGAGACAATAAGGTCTGATCTTTCGTTTGAAAAGGTCATCCACAGGCCTCCAGTACATGGCGCGCCGATAGTACGCGTACCTCATGAGCGGGATTGTTCGGTTGCGGACATTGCCGTGGAGAAGCTAGGCGCCCGTTGCACATTGGCCACATCGTCCATGTCCGGGATAACGGGCTATCACGCCGAAAGGCGCGGTGGTTTGCGGCATCCCCCCGTTTCAGTTACTACGTCGGCAGAACCAAAGCGCGAGACCGGGCTGCATTCATAGAGAAGATCCCCTCGATTTCGAGACGCATGGTATCGTGGCATTCGCACGCCACCGCTGCGAGCCGCAATGGGTCAATCTCGATTTCTCCTCGCCGTTCAGATCTGATCGCTCCGGAAGCGCGCAGGTTGCGCATCAGGAGCGTCACTGTCGTTCGTCGCACACCCAGTATTTGCGAAAGCGCCTCTTGGGTGAGTGCGAGGACGTCGTGGTCGGCACGGTCGCGAAGATGGAGCAGCCAGCGTGCCATGCGGGCTTGGGCCGGATGCAGCGCATTGCAGGCGCCGCCGATTTGTAGCTGTATCAGCATCGCTTTGAAATGAATCTGGACTGCGTGGCGGATCGCGGGGCTTCGGCTAAAAGCGGCGTGGAATCGCGATGAGGGGATCCGCGAGGCGATGCCCGCGGCACGAACGACGGCGGTAACGGCCGAAGGGGACGGCCCTAGCACGGAAAGAGTGCCTACTGCTCCCTCGCGCCCTATTGCGGCGCTGGCGACCGTCTGTCCGTTGGCCATGTCGATCATCACAGAAATGGCGCCACTATGAGGAAAGAGGACGTGCTCGGTCTGGTCACCCGCCTGCGAGACGACCGCATCCCGATCGAGCGCTACCATCTCTAGCTCGGGCGCCAGCAGATCGAGGTCCGCCGCCGGTAGTGCTGCCAGAAGTCGGTTACCAATTTCGCCGGGAAGCGTCACTGCGGCCTCCTCGAACGATCCGCCGCATCGCATTTCGAGCGTCATAGGGCGGCCAACTCGAACTTTGTTTGAATCCGCCTACGCCTCGCGCCCCGAAGTCCAATTCAGCTGCGGAAGCTCTCAATCTCAAAAACTCCAACCACACGCGCCTCGGAGGCGAATTGTTGTCTCTCAGGATGTTTTAGGAGTTAGGTCCCAGCGCCCCGCTGCACAATTGCGAAATGCGCATGGGTAACACCATAGGGAGTTCCGCTTTCCGGGACGCGGCAAACGCCGCGGCGATCTCGGAAGTGTGGGGCTCGGCTTGACCTAGAAGCTCAACAGCTACGTGATGAAGCCGGGTCATTTCCGCCAGGACAAACGAGACAGTCTGCTTAGGAAGGCCCGGCAGAACGAATTCACGTCTCAGATAACCGAGTGGCTGACCTTGCCAAGATGGCAGCCACCGAAATAGGGCGCCTCCGTTGGCGCATGAGTGGCGGCTCAAACGAGCATCCACATCGTAAACGCGGCGGAGAGGCAGATCGTGCCCACGACAGTCATTCCGGCAAAGAAGCGCTCGGTTCGATCCATGTCGATCACCTTCCAGATCGATCGACGCCCATAAACGTTTAAAGCTGCACGCTGGCTCCTGCTTGCGCGCGTCGTAATCTGTCAGAGCTTACGTCCCATTAGACGGTGTGAGCGCACTCGTGCGACGAACGAAGACGACGCCGATCCACGAGTTGGAGCGTTACATGCGGTGCAAGGATTGTTCGGACGTGCGGGGCTATTGCAGCGGGCAAAACGGACGATCTGTTCTGTCTGTCGCAGAAAGATACCGTTGATGCAGAACCAAAACCAGAATGTTCGGGTCGGGATTCGAGTCGTATCGCCACCAACATGGCAACGACTTTGTACGCTAAAGTACGATCTTCTACGATGTTGTACTCTGACGGCAGCGGTTCGAGCGCTCGTACGGATTGTCTCAGCCGCGAAAGCGCGGCGAACCTTCTGAAAGTCAGGTCGATGCCACAAGCGGGCGTTGCGGGACAGCGGGCCCGAAGAAGGGGCGGCCGAGTTCGACCGGCTCGGACGCAGGGGAACGCTTCCTCCTTCTACTGAGGCTGGTCCGGTCCCTTTGACCTTGCCCCGCGGGCTTAATCCAGTTTGAAGTTCGTTCTGGCCCAAGACAAGGACCAGAGCATGAAGCGCAATCGCTTCTCGGAAGAGCAGATCATCGGGATTTTGAAGGAGCACGAGGCTGGGATCTCGGTCGCCGATCTCTGCCGCAAGCATGGCGTCAGCGACGCCAGTATCTACAAGTGGAAAGCTAAATTCGGCGGGATGGATGTCTCGGAGGCTAAGCGGCTGCGGTCGCTTGAGGACGAGAACACGAAGCTGAAGCGCTTGCTGGCTGACGCCATGCTGGATAATGCGGCGCTCAAGGATCTCCTGGCCCGTGCAAGGTCGTTTAATGAGGACGATGCAGTCTGCACAAATGTATCCGGCCTCTTGCAAGTGGGCC
>NZ_JADPJQ010000108.1:0-992 GCF_023073515.1 Bradyrhizobium sp. 17
ACATGCTCGATGAATCGCGCCAGGTGAAAAGCGACTTGAGGGTCGGTCGGTTGGTAGCTGGCATTTGCCGGAGCGACAGTCTTAGCTTCCCCCAATTGATCGACCTCAACCACCCAGGGCGTGATCGTCCCGTGTGCGGATTGCCAGACCAGGGCGGCGGCAAAACCAGCGGACAAGAAGAGGCAGGCAAACGCCATCAGGCGCCAGTTTTTGGCCTGGACGCGCGCAGACCCAATGCGATCATCCCAGACCTGGGCGGCGCGTTGATACGGAGTGACAGGCTCCGGCATGCGGCCATAGTGAACGGCCGATCGTTTGAACATTGTTTGACCTCAAGATGCTCAGGAATGGAAATGGTCGATGTGAAGCGTCAGCGATCCTGTTGGGAGAGGTCGACAGATCCGCCGCCTCCGCCGTGATCGCCCGAACGGATCGCGTGGATAGTCGCAGACATCAATCGTGCAGAGGTGAAGGTGGGACCACGGCAGGGGAAATCCTGAAACCTATTATGTGGCCGATCATCCGATCGACGCCCGACGCTAGACCAGGGACAGCCCCAGACGAAAAAACGGAAATGCGGTATCCAACCCGCGCATCAGAGCCTGTTCACCGACGTCTTTGGGTTCCGCCTTCTCCTCTGCACGATCTATCGGTGCAAGAACTTCACGATAAGCCTCGTGGAGATGGGAAACCGTGCGTTGTGTGCTTGACTGGGGACATCAGAGTAGGATGGTCCCTTTTCGGCTGCCGGTAGATCCTCCAATTTCGGAGTCCGACCGGTAATCGCATAAACGATGGCGTCGAAGATTGATGTCTTTCCGACCCCGTTGGGCGCGGAAATCGAGTTGACGCAATCCGGTTTGAGTTTGAGTACGAGCGGTGCGCCCTCGTTGTTGATGCCTCGAAACCCTTCGATGGAGACCCTTTGAAGATACCAACCGCTCATTGTGCGGCGCCTTCGCTGGAGAAAGGTTGTTCGGGCTCGACGGGCG
>NZ_JADPJQ010000078.1:0-595 GCF_023073515.1 Bradyrhizobium sp. 17
TTGTTCATTTTCGTCGCGCAGCGCCGCGATGCTCATGCGCTATTTCGAGCACATCGCCGCCGCGCGTGCCACATTCAAAATAGCTTCCGAGTCATTCTGCCGCAGTTATCCAGCCGCCTGGGGACGCCGCGCTTCTTCCGGGCGGACCAACCTCCAATCCAGCCCCTCGAACAGGGCTGCGAACATCGCCGGCGATATCCGTATCACGCCGTCTGCGATCGTTGGCCAAACGAACTTGCAACCTTCAAGACGCTTGTGCACCAACACCAGACCCGTTCGATCCCAGACCAAAATCTTGATCCGGTCCGCTCGTTTCGATCGGAACACGAAGGCTGCGCCGCTGAACGGGTCGAGACGAAGCATCTCCTGCACCTTCGCCGCAAGCCCATCGTGGCCACAGCGGAAGTCGATCGGCCGCGTCGCGATGTAAATCTTCAGATCGGCACCGGCCGCGATCATCGTGACGCTCGCATCGCGCGGATCACACGGGACAGCTGCTCGCCATCTATGGCTGTGTCCGTCCGCAGCACGACATCGCCGATCGCGATCTCAAGCTTGATCGCCGGAACCTGACGCTCCTCCAACGCACCTTCCA
>NZ_JADPJQ010000096.1:0-21844 GCF_023073515.1 Bradyrhizobium sp. 17
GCGTGCTCGGCTACAATCTGACACGCGTGCTGAACATCGTCGGGATGAAACCGCTGCTGGCGGCGGTGAGTGCGTGATACGGGCGTTGCCGCGCGCCGTTGCGGTTCATGGGGCGCCTAAAAGAGCCCCGACATTGCCTCAGGATGAGTTCTGGTCGAGCGGCCGTAAAACTTGCCCAAATTGATCGGACCGCGATAGCCTGAGTTCGACCGCGCCGGTCAGCGTCATGCAACAGCGTTTTTACACGACCAAGGACCCACGACAGACCTGAATGCACCACGGGGTAACGGTTCAGTTCCCATCGGATGCTCGGCGGTGGCCCGTTTCCGACTCCCTGTTTTGCTCTTCGCTATTTGGGTGCATCCGGGAACGACCTGAACATTGTCGCCTAGTTGAGCGTGCTTTCGACGCACTGGCCTAGGTTGATTAGAATCAACCAATTTCGTTCCCATAGCCGCTGGCGCACGGACCAGCGCGCACCGGGAATTGACTAGCGATTGAGACCCCATTCGGCGCATACTCGTTTCATCACCGGCGTCCGCACCGAGGCATTACAGGTGACTGGGAGTGTTGGGCTCCCGCCTTGAGGGAAGCATCTATGACCCAATCTGAACAGCTGCCGCCCGCCTTTGCGCCCATCACATTGCAGCGCCCCGCCTGTCCGAGGTGCAAATCTTCGATGATGCTGGTCAGTATCGAGCTAGAACGCCCAGGCGTGGACTTGCATACGTTTCAGTGCGCTGTCTGCAATCACGTACTTACAACCCTTGCCGCGTGCGAAGATCCTATGCATTCCAAAGTGGGCCGATGCCTTCAAGGCGATTTGCCTCCGCCGAAGTAAGGTGCTGCGTGAATGAACCGGCGGCTTTGCTGGTGGTAATCCCGCGAGCGGCGGACGGACTAGGACCAATGTCTTTGTTTTGTAGCGTTGAGATCGGGATTCGTGAGCAACGCCCGTGCCAACCGATATCGCAGGTTAGCCCACGCTTCTGGCGACAAGGCTAACGTTGACCTGCTTCTTAAGCTCGCAGATGAATGCGATCGAGGGATTCTCTGCACCGCTGAATGGCGCTTAGCTCCCTACACAAGCGCGCAATCACCAAAGGCCGCCGACGAAAGGTTGCACTTTTTTGCCTGGGAACCATTAAATGATGGTCGTTGAAAGTGGTTCGCCGAACGTTCGAGTGAGTACAAGTCGTCACAACCAGCAAGGTTCGGTTGCATTGCCAACCTTGCCCCAAACTCGGCTCCACCACTCCACGAGTCACCATAGTAGCACCAGCCGCCACCAGAACAACGGCCGTCAGTGCGAACAATCGAGAGGTTGTCCGATTGATATTCATGGCGCTTTAGATGCAGTCTCGGTCCCGTCATATCGCGTCCTTTATAACCTTCAGTTCGACGTACCTGACAAAGGGCTCCCCCGGCGCCATCCAGTAGAATGGGGCAAGGGCGATCGGGTCGTTGCTCCGTCTTACTATCCCGACATGACGAGTTGGTCAGCATTGCCTTGGCCTGCTGATCCCGTCCAAAGGGCTGAGGACTGGCGCCTCCATTGGTTCGTGCTCCCTCGTTTCGCGGGTGCCAAGCCGACCAAGCAAGCAAAATCACCGTTCGGGAGCACGCCATGTGTTTGAGCGTTGTCGTCGCCGGCCAACGGCTCGACGCTGGCCCCGAAACGACGGCACGCGGACCGCAAATGCCATTGCGGCCGCTAGGGTAGCTAACTCTCGCGATCATGGCGCGCCGATACCGCACGGAAGCGACGCTGTATGTCGCGCATTCGCTGTTCAGGACCTAAGGCCGAAACGAGCAGGATCGAGTTCCGGGCTATCCTGCCGCCATGAAAACGAACGCGAGAAGGGCTGAGCGAAGCAGCGCCGTTTTATCAAGCCTTAGACCGAAAGGCTTGAGCTCACCGTACCACGCGAGTGCTCAGCATTGAGGTCCAAACCGCTCGCTTCAGGTTTCGCGGAACGCGCGAGAGAAGCTGTCGAGGACAGGCTTCATGATGTACTCGAAAAACGTACGTTCTCCGGTCTTGATGTAAATGTCCGCGGGCATCCCGGGCGTCGGGATGAATTCAGGCATTTGCCTGAGAATATCGTCCCGGTCCAGGCGCACCCGAACAACATAGAATTCCCGACGCGTGTCGCCGTCGCGACGGGTTTCGGCCTTCCCCTGCACTTGCTCCGCCAAGGCGTCCGCTGACACGTAGATGACGCTCGCCCCGACCATGGGCGTGATGCGCTGGTTGAGCGCCGACAGCCGCACCAGCGCCTCCTGGCCTACGCTCACATACGAAATGTCCTTGGGGTTCACATGTGCCTCGATGATGCGCTCGTCGCCAATCGGCAGGAGCTCAAGGATCACGGCACCAGGAGAGACCACGCCGCCCGGTGTATGGAAGTTGTTCTTCACCACAATACCTCGAACCGGCGACCGGACATCGACCCGATCGACCACATCCTGAGCGGCGCGAATCTGCTCCTCTCCGTCGTCCAGCTCGGCCTCGGTCTCGCGCAACTCCTTGATCGCCTCCCGAAGCGCCGTCGTGTGGAGCTGCGCTATTCGTTCGTTCGCCTGGGCGATCCGCTCCTTCGAATCGGCGATGCGGCCGAGATATTCGCCTAGCTCACCCCCGAGACCCGCCTCTGAGCGTCGCAACGCAAGCACATCCGACTTGCGGACCAACTGCTGGCTAAGAAGGGAATTCTTGTCCTTCAGCTCTTCGACGAACAAGGAAATTCGCTCTTTGGTGGACTGAACTTGCGCCTGATATCCGCGGATGCTTTCCTCCAGCCCAGCGATTTGCTTTAGGAGTACGCTTTCGTCGGTCACCAGACTTGCCCGGCGGGCCTGAAGCTCGGCACGTTGCCGCTCAAGAATCGGTTTGATTTCTGGATCACGTGCGTTCTCGCTGAATGCGGCCGGGGTTTCGAGTGCGTCAGAAGAGCTCATTTCAGCTTCCAGACGCGCCTTCATGGCGAGCAGTCGATACTTCTTCAAAACCAGCCGTTTCAGCTTGGCGTTGGCAGCGGTATCGTCCATGCGAACCAGGACCTGGTTGGCCTCGACGGCATCCCCGTCCTTGACCGCAATCTCGCGGATGATGCCGCCCTCGAAGTGCTGGACAAGCTTGTTCTGCCCGGTAGCCACGAACGTGCCCGAGGCGACGACCGCACTGTTGAGGGGAGCGACTGCGGCCCAAACGCCGAAACACCCGAGCCAAACAACCAGGATGGCGAGGCCGGTGAAGATGGGCCATTTGGCGCTCAGCGGAACACCGCGGTACCACTCGATGTCGTCCTTTACCGCTCTCATGCTGTCCTCCCGCGCTGGTCACCCGCCCGCGGATTCGATGCGTTGCGGCTGCTCCGGCTCATCACCGCCGGCCCTGGCGGGCGACCGAACCAGGCGATGCAACACCTCGCTCGGAGAGCCGAATGCTTCCGCGCGTCCGGCCCGCAGTATCAGCACTTTGTCCACACTGTTCAGTAGCGCCGGGCGCAGGGTTACGACCACCGCCGTGATGCCCCGCCTCTTGGCGCGCTGCAGGGTCTCGGTCAGAGCCTGCTCGCCCGCCGCGTCGAGATTCGAGTTGGGCTCGTCGAGCACGACGAGGGACGGATTGCCGAAGAAAGCCCGGGCGAGTGCAATGCGCTGCTTCTGTCCTCCCGAGAGCGGCCCGCCACTGCGGTCGAGCACGGTCTCGTATCCTTGCTTCAACTGGCAGACCATGTCGTGAATGCCCGACAACATCGCCGCCTCATAGATGCTCTCGTCCGGCAAGTCGTCGCGCATGCGGCAGATGTTCTGCTTGATGGTGCCGGGAAATAGCTCTACCTCCTGGGGCAGGTAACCGCTATATTCCCCGAACTGGCGGCGATCCCAGTTGCGCAGCTCCGTTCCGTCCAGCCTGACCTTGCCGGCGGTCGGCACCAGACAACCCACCAGAATGCGCGCGAGCGTCGACTTGCCCGATCCCGACGGTCCGACAATGGCCAAAGCCTCTCCGGGCGCGAGCTCGAGCGACACACCATTGAGCACCGGCTCCTTGGAGCCGGGCGGCAGATACAAGACCCGATCAACGCTCAGGCGCCCTTGTGGTCTCGGCAAGCGCAGCTTGGGCGCCTCGCGCTGGAATGACTCGACCGCCTGCTTTACGCGGGCATAGGCCGATCGCGCCTGCACGCAGCTGCGCCATCCCTCGATCAAACCCTCGAGCGGCTGCAGGGCGCGACCGGCAATGATCGAAGCCGCGATCATCATGCCCCCGGTGATCTCGGCGTGCAGGGCCAGATAGGCCCCGGTGCCGAGGATCGTGATCTGGGCCACGAGGCGGACGAATTTCGACGCACCGCTGATCCAGAAATTCCGGTCAAGGGCCTGGCTCTGCACCGTCAGCGCCGGCGCCTGCCGGCGCCCCCAGTGGAGAATGCTTTCGCTGAGCATTCCCATCGCATTGATCACCTGCGAATTTCGCGCCAGCGACTCCGCCGCCGCATCGGCCTCGGCGGCATGCAGGCCAGCCTCGCTCAGACGCTCCGAGGTCGCTTTCTGGTTGATCAGCGCAATCAGTGCCAGGACCAAACCCGATACGACTGCGATCCAACCCAGATCTCGGTGAACGAGGAATATGACTGCGAAGTAGAGGGGCGAGAGGGGCGCGTCCATCAGTAAAAGCATGACAGGGCTCGAGATGAAGCCCCGCACCTGGTGAAGGCTGCGGATCGCCTGGATGGTTCCGCCCTCGCCGGCCCTGGCGTTGTTGATGCTGCTCGCCAGCACGGCGCCGCCGAGCACCGCCTCCATCTTGGTCGCAAGACGCCCCAGCACCTGCCGACGCAGAATGTCGACGATCGAGAGGATACCGATGAATGTCAGCGCGAGAGCCGAGAGCATCAGCAGTGTCTCGAGACTCCGGCTCGTCAGCACGCGATCGGAGATTTGAAAGAGGTAGATCGGCAACGTGAGCATCAGCAGATTCACAACGACCGAAAATGCTGCGACCGCTATCAGGTTGGTGCGCGCGACCGAACGCCAGGCGGCCAGCGCGTTGACAGGTCCGACATAGTCGCGCGCCTCGCCGCCGGGTGCGACGCGAAGTTGAGCTCCGGAGTGGTTGCGCAGCGGATCGTCCAGTGTCTCGACAGCTGCCATGTTTTCCTCCCACTAGAGGATGGCATCATGAGTTCCAACGTGATCGATCGGAGTATTATCCACGAGGTCGGGAGGCGGCGGCGCGGGTTTTTGGACATCGGCAGCCACCGGCGCGGAAACGTCTTGAGCCGATGCGGCGTCCGCCTGCGACACGGCAGTCTGGGAGGGCGCGATCTCGCTGCTGAGCGTGACGCCGTAGTCTGTATACTGGGTTCCGTTGAACAGCGAATCTGCCGGCGGCGGTGGCGCATCGTTCAACGCGATCACATCGCCCGCGACGGCGGTCGTCGCCGCGGCATTTGAGGTGTCCGTCACGACGTTCTCCGGGGCAGTGGTGGCGGATGCCGAACTCTCGATCGGTGCGTCAGCGGTGGTGGCGAGCGCAAGAAGCGTGTCGGCCGATCCAGGAGTTTGAGCGCTGCTGGTGTCCGGCACGGCCGGCTCTACCGGTTCGGTCGCGGGGGTGCTGAGCGAGTCTCCGGCGCTGGTGAGCACCGGCTCGGTCGTGTCAGCGACGGGTGCCGCACTCGCCAAAGCATCGCCCGCCACGCTGCCCGTGTCCGCCGGTTGCGACACGTCGCTCGACGCATCGGTCGGAGCCGCAGCTGTGGTGAGCGCCGGCTCGCTGATGTCCGCGACCGGCGCCGCACTCGCCAAGGCATCGCCAGCCACGCTGCCCGTGTCGGCCGGTTGCGACGCGTCGCTCGGCGCATCGGTCGGAGCCGCAGCTGTTGTGGTGAGCACCGGCTCGCTGATGTCCGCGACCGGTGCCGCACTCGCCAAGGCATCGCCAGCCACGCTGCCCGTGTCCGCCGGTTGCGACGCGTCGCTCGGCGCATCGGTCAGAGCCGTAGCTGTGGTGAGCACCGGCTCGCTGATGTCCGCGACCGGTGCCGCACTCGCCAAGGCATCGCCAGCCACGCCGCCCGTGTCGGCCGATTGCGACGCGTCGCTGGTCGCATCGGTCGCAGCCGTTGTGGTGAGCGCGGGCTCGCTCGTGTCTAGGACCGGCGCGGCACCCGCAAGACCATCGCCAGCCACGGTCCCAGTGTCGGCCGGAAGCGACACGTCGCTGCTCGGATTGGTCAGAGCGGCAGCCGTTGTGGCGAGCGCAGGTTCGCTGGTGTTAGCAGCGGGCGCCGCACTCGCCAAAGCATCGCCAGCCACGCTGTCCGTGTCGACGGGATGCGACACCTCGCCGGCCGGATTGGTCAGAGCGGCAACTGTTGTGGTTAGCACAGGCGCGCTCGTGTCAAGGACCGGCGCGCCACTCGCAAGTGCATTGCCAGCCACATCTGTGGGCTGTGATACATAACCAGGGGCACCGTGACCGGTGATCAGTTCCGCCTCCGCGATCTCAAGGGGTGATGCTGAACTATCAAGGGTATCAGTTCCCGTGCTGTCCGATGCAACCGTTTGCGACAACGCGGTCGACTGAGTGTCTGGACCCGTCGTCTGGCCAACCACCTCGTTGCTCACCGTGCTCACGGTGTCGGTCGCCGTCGCAAGCGCCGGCGGCAGCGTAGCCTCGACCGGCGCAGTTGTTCCAACCACGTCATCGGGCAGCGTGCTCGCAGTGTCGGCAAGAGTGGATAGCGTCGGCTGCGCCGCCGACTCGACCGACGCAATCGCGCCGACCACGTCATCGGGCAGCGTGCCCGCGGTGTCGGCCAAGGTCGTGAGTGTCGGCTGCGCCGCCTCGACCGGCGCAATTGCGCCAACCACGTCGTTGGATAGCGTGCTGACGGTGTCGGTCGCCATCGCCAGTGCCGGCGGCACCGCCGCCTCGATCGGCGCAATCGCGCCAACCACGTCGTTGGGCAGCGTGCTGACGCTGTCGGTCGCCATCGCCAGTGCCGGCGGCACCGCCGCCTCGACCGGCGCAATCGCGCCAACCACGTCGTTGGGCAGCGTGCTGACGCTGTCGGTCGCCATCGCGAGCATCGGCGGCACCGTCGCCTCGACCGGCGCAATTGCGTCAACCACGTCGTTGGATAGCGTGCTGACGCTGTCGGTCGCCATCGCGAGCACCGGCGGCACCATCGCCTCGACCGCCGCGATCGCGCCAACCACGTCGTTGGGCAACGCGCTGACGGTCTGGGTCGCCGTCGCAAGCGCCGGCGGCACCGTAGCCTCGACCGGCGCAATCGCGCCAACCATGTCGCTGGGTAGCGTGCTGACGCTGTCGGTTGCCGTCGCCAGTGTCGGCTGCGCCGCCGCCTCGATCGGCGCAATTGCGCCAATCATGTCGTTGGATAACGTGCTCACGGTATCGGTCACCGTGGCGAGTGCCGGCGCTACCGCCGCCTCGATCGGCGCAATTGCGCCAATCATGTCGTTGGATAACGTGCTCACGGTGTCGGTCGCCGTGGCGAGTGCCGGCGCTACCGCCGCCTCGACCGTCTCAATCGCGCCAACCATGTCGTTGGGGAGCGTGCTGACGCTGTCGGTTGCCGTCGCCAGTGCCGGCGGCGCCGCCACCTCGACCGGCGCAATTGCACCAACCACGTCGTTGGATAGCCTGCTGACGCTGTCGGTTGCCGTCGCCAGTGCCGGCGGCGCCGCCACCTCGACCGGCGCAATTGCGCCAACCACGTCGTTGGATAGCCTGCTGACGCTGTCGGTCGCCGTCGCCAGAGTCGGCGGCACCGCCGTCTCGGCGGGCGCAATCGTTCCAACTATGTCGTTAGGCAGCGCGCCGACGTTGTCGCTCGCTGCCGCCAGTGCCGGCGGTATCGCCGCCTCGACCGGCGCGATTGCGCCAACCACGTCGTTGGATAGCGTGCTCGCGGTGTCGGTCGCCGCGGCGAGTGCCGGCGGTACCGCCGGTGCGATCGTCCCAACCACGTCGTTGGGGAGCGCGCTCACGGTGTCGGTTGCCGTCGCCAGTGCCACCGCCGCCTCGACCGGCGCGATCGCATCAACCACATCGTTGGGCAGCGCGCTGACGCTGTCGGTCGCCGACGCCAGTGCCGGCGGCACCGCCGCCTCGATCGGCGCAATCGCGCCAACCATATCGTTGGGTCTCGTGCTCACGGTGTCGGTCGCCGTGGCGACCGCCGGCGGCACCGCCGCCTCGACCGGCGCAATCCCTACCACCACGTCATTGCTTAGATCTCCAAGCAGAGGAAAGGAGCTGACCACCGACGGACTAAACGAGCCGTGAAGCACATTAGAGCCAATGGATTCGAGCGTTGCCCCACCAGACAATTCAGTACTTCCGAGGTCGGAATCTGCTGACAGCGAGTTGATGCAAGTGACGCTACTGACGTCGGCCGAGGTGTGAGCATGGTGCTTGCAAGAATCCGCATCTTCGCCACCTACGCCCTCACCCCCATCGTTCGCGGCGACTGCTTCGCCACGAGCGGTGCCCGGTCTGGGCGTGTGTTCATGCGGCTCCGCCAGGAGACCGGCGCGATCGAGCTGAGTCACATGCGTCTCCGACGAAGCGGCCGGCGCTTTGGGCCTCTCATCCTCCGCGCCCGGCTTCGCGGGATCGCTCGCAGGCAGCTCGACGTTCGTCCGTTGCGGCCTCGCACTTGCCTGAGCCGCTGTCGCGTCTTCTTGCTCGGCCAGCGCGGATCTGAACGGGGCGGCAAGAAACTCTTCGCAGGCAATCAGCGGGGCAATGAAGAACGACCAGGTCAAGAAACTGAAGGAGCCGGATCGCTTATCAGCACGCTGCACTCCAGCTTCGAAAATCTTCCGCTCTTGTTCGAACAGTTCACGCTTTTCTACCTGGTGCATGACCGCCGCCTTTCAGGCTCAGAAACCACTCTCGCCCGGAAGCATTCACCGCCAAGCGGGTCTCTTCGGCACGTCAGGCGCCCGTGTCGTGCGACGTATCCGTCGCCGGGTCGAAATGCCCTACGTCGAAGTGATCCGTTGGACCCATCAAACCGATGGCGTATTCTAGCGCATCGTCGCAAGACATCGAAGCGAGCGCGCCGTGTATGTCACCCGAATGATCGGCACCGTGCGAGCTGAAATCACCCGCGAACTCACCTTGGGAGAAGTCGAACTTGGCCAGCGCATCACCCGGACTACCATCGGTGTAGCCCCTGCTGCCATCGTCAGCCGGCTCGAGGTCGCAGTGGTCCTTGGGCTGGTATTCGCCGTCGTTGGCATCCTTCCAGGCGTCGTGCTCTGGGTAGTTGCCCTTGCCGCTAAGGTTGGAATAATTGTCCTTGCCGCCGCCGTTCGAATACTCGTCGTTATCGCTGTGATCGTCATTCCACTTTGACTGCTTGCCGTCGCCACAGTCGTCGGGCTTGGTTGGAGTGCATTCCTCGGGTGGGACGCCGGTTCCCGCAAGCTTTATGAACCCGAGAATGCTCGTAACACTGCTCAGGATAGACATGGCTTCGCTCCTCGCTTCAGCGATGGTAACGGGTGCCCTGCCCGGATCACCACGCCGTCACCCCTACTGTCGCCAAAGCACGCCTATGGATGCAGCGGCGAAAAAATAAGTTCACGCCTTACTCAAGCTGCCGGCGCATGGCCACGAGCTCTCTCCGGATCCACGCCTTGACGGTTCCGACAGGAACCCGGAGGTATTCGGAAATCTCCTCGTGCGTGCGCCCATCGACGATCGCTAGAAGCAGGCTCGCGCGGCGCTGTGGCTCGAGTTGATCGAGCATGGTTCGCAGCGTCATGCTGTCTGGGATACATGACGAAGGGTTCGGAACGGTCTGTTCTCGCGCGCAGATGGCATTCAATGCATCGTCATCGAGAGCGAGTTCGCGCCGGGCGTTCTGCCGCATCTTGAGCGCCGTGTTGCGGACGATCGCGTAGATCCAGCCTCGGGCGGATCCACGTGCAGGATCGAAGTTCTTCGCATATCGGAGAATCTGCGCGAATGCATCGTGGATGACGTCCTCGGAGCGCGATCTGTCGTGCACGATACGGTGTGCCATCGCGCGCAACTGCTCCCTCTCCCGTGCGTAGATCTTGCCAACGGCCGACTGCGATCCGGAAGCGCACTCAAGCAGAGCTGTTTCATAATCAAGAGCCGTCTCGCGACTGAAATAACTGTCATGCCGCGCTGCGCCGGAGCGGGGCCTCGCCTTCGTTAAAGCGATGCATTGCTGGGGCATGGTGGAAGTCACCCTCAAATGGCAGAAAACCTGACTGCTTTCACCCGCAGGGCCACCGCTGCTGCATTTAATGCCCTGCGTTAAAACTCATTTAAATGATCTACTTTTAAAAAAATACGAAATCGACTGTCGGCGAACTCAAGTCAGCAGCATCGACTTCGTTCCCGAAGTTTTCGAACTTTTTCCCGACCGCCAAACCGGCGACGCGATCGCCAGGCTGCAGGCGGGACCATAACGGGTCGTGCTTGCTTGCGAGGTGAGCCCTACATAACTCCTCGAGCCGACTTCGAAAATGGGAGGCGTCAACATGGTCCCTAAGTCCCGTTTAAAACTTCAGAGCACGCATCGGACCCTACTACCGTGCAACGCCATCGAGGGTCATTCGAAGTACCTTCAAGAAAATACGTCTCAATCCCCCACATTCCCGCCTCTATCCAACCTGCCCGCAATCAGCTGCGACGGCTCTGAGCCTTGTCATACCCAACGGGCGCTGCGAGTTGCGCAGCTATCGTGATGAGGTCAGCCATCGCGACAAGCTAAGGTGCTTCTTGCGTCCCTGGAGTACCACGCGCTTTCCTTCGGAAGCCGCGATGTCGCATCGCAGCCGCGCAGAACATTCAGCAGATCAGAACGTCCATTCACTGTGACGAAGCCGCCACTGATTCCCACTTTAGGGCGCGCCTTGCATACGACGTTACAAACATCCCGATGCAACAAGCGTCAAACGTGCCACTCACAAAATTTTTGCGCGACCGTGCATCCAGATTGTGATCTGGCCACCTAGTGATGACGTGGCAACAGTTACATCAATGTTCCGCCACTTACATCGAAAGGAGACCAACATGCTGGAGATGACCAAACTTGCTCACCCTATCGAACTGTCTGATGAGGAGCTCGACCTCGTGGCCGCCGGCACCGGCGGCTGTGGCTGCCAGGATGGCGGATCACTGATCCGAACTGGCGACATCAATGTGCTCAGCGGAAACCAAGTTCAGGTTGGCCTGCTGTCCAAGCAGTCCCAAGTCTTTATTGGGTAAAGGCGGGATGCATCGGCGAACCGCTTCTCCATCGGGGAAGCGGTTCTCCGGTAGCCATCCGCAGTCTTGTTTTGGCGGAAAGATACTCCGCGCAGCGCTTCAGTAAGGTGCGTCCATGGCGAACCGACCAACTCTGTTTCGTAAGGAAGCCGTCGACTTTTTGCATCAGCGCCACACCTGGGGTGAGGTCGTATTGCTGCAGCCGCTGTCGAGCACACTGCTCAGCTGGAGCCTTGCGGCGCTCGTTGTATTCATTTTGTGTTTTCTCTCCATCGCGCAATACGCCCGCAAGGAGACCGTCTCCGGGTATCTGACGCCGACCTCCGGCACAGCTAAGATTTTCATATCACAACAGGGCTTCATCAAGGCGATACACGTGAAGGAGGGGCAAGAGGTTGCGGGGGGCGACCCGCTCCTGACCATAGTTACTTCCCAAATCACGGCCAATGGAGATGACGTCAATGCGACCGTACTTGCGGTGGTGACGCAGCAACGCAATGTGGTCGAGCGACAGATCGATGCCGAAGATCGCCGAACCGCCTCAGAACGGGATCGCCTCGGTTCCACGATCAAGGGGATTGAAGGAGAGATTATCCAACTCGAGGACCAGCGGAACATCCAAAACGAGCGACTGAAACTTTCCGAGAGCTTCGTATCAACGGGCGCTAAGCTAACCGCGAGCGGCGCATTACCAACGATTGAGCTCAAGCGCCGCGAGCAGGCCGCACTTGAGCAAAAGCAGAGTGTGGTGTCGCTCGATCAGCAGATCACCGCGCGACACACCCAGTTGACAGACGCTCGGCATACACTCGAGCAACTCCCAACCATCGCCGCAGAGAGGATCCGAGGACTGCGTAATGAACTGTCCTCGATCGAACAGCGCGTGGCCGAAGTGAATGGGCGGCAGGCTTACGTTATCAAGGCGCCAACGAGTGGGCGCGTATCGACGCTGCAGGCGACAATAGGCCAAATCGCGGATCCCCGGCATATGCAGCTCGAAATCATTCCCGTTGATGCGCACTTGCAGGCCGAGCTGTTCTTTCCGACACGCGCGTTTGGTTTTGTGCGCCCCGGCCAGCAGGTTCGGATACTTTACGATGCATTTCCTTATCAGAAATTCGGCACCTACCGCGGCAGCGTGACCAACGTCTCTCACACCATTCTGACCGGCAACGAAACGACCGGGCCGATCGCCCTCAAGGAACCGGCTTACCGTGTGACTGCGGCTCTCGAGCGGCCCGACATCGACGCCTATGGCCGTAAGATGCCGCTTCAGCCGGACATGCTGCTCAGGGCCGACGTGATCCTTGAGCAGCGGTCTCTGATGAGCTGGCTGCTTGATCCGGTGTTAAGCGCAAGGATGTAGCCCATGCAGGGACTATTGAATTTCAGCGGACGCAGATCCCTCCCGGTCATCCGGCAGACGGAGGCGACGGAATGCGGGCTCGCATGCCTCGCCATGGTGGCGTCTTATCATGGTCATCGAACTGACTTGAACAGCCTGCGGCGGCGGCATCCAGTGTCCCTAAAGGGCGTCACTCTCCGCGACCTCATGCAGATAGCAGCTCACCTGGGGCTGTCATGTCGGCCGCTGCGAATCGAGATCGGCCATCTCTGCCAATTGCGTGTCCCGGCTATTCTGCACTGGGACATGGCTCATTTCGTTGTACTGAAAGCGTACAGGAGGAAAGGGATCGTGGTGCACGATCCGGCAGCCGGCGAGAAATGGTTTCCCCTCACTGAAGCATCAAGACATCTTACCGGGGTCGCGCTCGAACTCTCGCCTACTGAAACGTTCTGCCGCACAGATGAGAGAATGCGACTGCCGTTCTCGGTTTTCTGGAGCGGAATGAACGGAAGCAATTATGCTCTGGCCCAAATACTAGTTCTGTCAGTGGTCATCGAATTGCTTCTCCTCGCCGCCCCTTTCTATATGCAGCTCACGGTTGACGAGGTCATCGCCAGGGGAGATGTCGATCTCCTGGTCGTACTCGGGCTAGGATTCGCGCTCCTTCTCCTGATACGGATCGCCTCGACCGCAACCCGCTCCTTCATTATTCTCGTTCTGCAAAACACGTTGAGCTTTCAAATCGGCGCGCGGCTGTTTCATCATTTGGTGCGCTTGCCGCTCTCATTCTTCGAAAAGCGGCACATCGGCGACATCCTGTCACGCTTCAATTCGATCGAGCCCATCCGCAACGTGCTCGCGGAGGGATTGATCACGGGGTTGATCGACGGTCTCATGTCGGTGTTGATGCTGGTGTTGATGTTCACCTACAGCATCCAGCTCGGACTTGTCGTCCTGCTGGCGTTCGCGTTGTATGCCGCCCTGCGGCTCGCTCTCTTCGGGATGTTCCGACAACGGAGCGAAGTGGCCATTCACAGCAAGGCAGACGAGAACTCCACCTTCATCGAAACCGTGCGAGCGGTGCAAAGCCTAAAGTTGCTCAACCGAGAGAACGAACGGGAGGGCCAGTGGCTGAATCGCTATGCTGCGTATATAAACGCCAACGTGCGGCTAGGCCGGGCGAGGATCAGCTTCAAAGCGATGAACGACACGATATTTGGCTTGGAGAACGTAATCACGATCTACCTCGCCGCTCGTCTCGCACTGGACAACCTCATCACGGTTGGAATGATATTCGCGTTCGTCAGCTACAAGCTGCAGTTCGCTGAGCGGACAGCGCTGTTGATCGAGAAGCTGGTAGATGTCCGCATTCTCGGACTGCACCTGGAGCGTCTCGCCGACATTGCGCTCACCCCGCTCGAGCGCGGGCACCACCTGGACGTGTCGTATATCCGGCAGATTCGCGGCGCGATCGAACTGCGCAACGTGTGCTTCCGGTATGCAGAAGGAGAGTCTCTGATTCTTAACAACGTCAATCTGTGCGTTGCTCCCGGACAATTCGTGACGATCATGGGACCATCGGGCTGCGGCAAGTCGACTCTTGTCAAGATTATGCTTGGGCTGCTCGAGCCAACGAGCGGAGAGGTTCTGATCGACGGTCTTCCGCTAGGCCAGATTGGACCGCGCGCTTATCGCGAGCAGATTGGCGCGGTGATGCAGGAGGATCAATTGCTGTCGGGATCGATTGCCGACAATATCTGCTTTTTTGATACAGCATTCGATCTGCAAGCGATGATCGATTGCGCGCGGATTGCCGGCATCCACGACGACATCATGGCAATGCCGATGAGCTACAACAGCCTCATCGGTGACATGGGAAGCTCGTTGTCTAGCGGGCAGAAACAGCGAGTATTGCTTGCGCGCGCGCTCTATCGCCGACCAAAGATCCTGTTTCTGGACGAGGGCACGGCACATCTCGACACCGAGAAGGAAAAGGAAATCAATGCGAATCTCCGGCACCTTAGTATGACTCGCGTGAGCGTAGCGCACCGACCGGAAATTACCCATGGAACAGATATGATCATCCATCTTGCCGCGGCGGCCAGACCATTTCGGGTCGGAATGACGAGCCTCAGACGAGAAGCGGGGCCTGCGCAAGATGTCGGCGTCACCGAGTTTGCCGCCGAAGGTGCGAAATCGGCCGAGACCGGCCACGATGACTGCCCCGGTGACTCCACGGGCGATTGCTCGAAGCGCGATAGTGACTGGAAAGACGCCAAGGACGACGACTGCCATTCACAGAAGGACTGCTGCCAGCCGCGGAAAGACTGCAACCCCAAGCCGTCCGACGACTGTGGCAAAGCCGACAACCCGGGTGAAGCGCTGGCCAGGATCGACTTCTCACGATGCTGATTCGGCTCGCGCAGTCCGGATCCTTCGCGTGACATGCAAGGCGCACTCGCTTCGATGACCCGCTCGGATACGCCATCGGCTGGCCAAACGCCTGCTGAAGTCGCGCGAGGACGTCCTGGCCGGATAGGACTCAACAAGCCGATTCATTGTTGCCTGGATTCCGATGTAAGGCCGGGCTCAACTTTCCCCCAGCCTTGAGCCTGGGTCGCTCCGAACCTCATGGAATTAGTCTCGATGCTCACGCTCCGGTTGGCTGCTGCCGCCATCAAGGCATTCGAAGAACGCCTCGAACAAACCAATCGCGGTCTCGCCTGTTCACGCGGGCGGGGCGCCATCAATATGCGAAACACCGACGTTTTCGCAGATTGAGACGAACGCCCTCTTCGCGTCAGCGTCCTCAAAGCAAAATCGTGTGCCTTGGACTCCGCGCTCGATCCACCAGTCGATTTTGTTTGCCCGCGAAATGCGGGATGCCTCTCCGCGCAACTGATCCAATTGCCTTCCATAGGCCCGAACGATCACACAATTTGTCATTCTCTTACCCCCAAAAAAGCGCTGTTCTAACTAGCCCTGAACGCAAGAGTGCTTCCGGCTGCTCATCGCGCACGCGCGGTGAGCTATCCCTTCAAAACGCCAGAAAGTCACACAGTCAGTCGCTCCACAGCGATCGCACGTCAATCGCTCCTGGCCGAGCATGTAGCGCCCGTGGATCGCGGTAGCGGCATTTTTGCACGATGGACAAATCAACAAAAAATTGCGCATACGCCAGCGCATCACCAGACCGCCCAACACCTTCGACGCCCCTTCGTGAATCAGGTATCTCGCTGAGGAGGAGCTTAGCGAAACTTTGCACGCCTGAATGTTCGATCGCGAACACAGGAACCGCCCTGCGCTTGCTCAGAGCGTGGTGGTATCCTTTCGGAAAGCTGCTAGGCTACCCTCAACTGCGAGAGAGCGAATGAGCGATGACGCGAAAGATGCAGGCCTTGCGGCGTTAATCAGTGGTATTTTTGCTCGGTCCGCGTCGCCCGTCGCCGCGCCTCCGGCGCCGGAGATGCCGTCAACACTCCAACGGGAGCCCGCGGTCGCGGCAGCGCCGCCAGCCAAGCCGCTCGTTCCCTTGTCCCCGGGCGGCCCCGATGAAAAACGAGCGCGGCTGCCCGCGGTGGCGATCGCCGACCTCGTCCTTGGTGAGCTTCGCAAAATGGATGGCTTTCCGAAATCCGGAGTCTCGATCACCGTCTACGGAAGTCGACCTTGGAACGCCATGATCAGGTTCGCACCGTTCTCGACTACGTCGCAAGACGCTGCACGCCTGCGCCACGCTGTGCCCGACATCGTCTTCAGGCTTCGGGGGTACGTCGAGCTCGAAAACTAGGTTCTGCCGATCACGTTCGCCAAACTCGCCTCCTATCCCGCCGGGCTCGGCGTGACTTCCGACAATTGGACTTGCTGCGCCCATCCCCCTGCCGTTGTGAAATCTAGGAAGTCGGAAAAGGGCGCTCATAGCCCTCAGCGGAAGTATGGATGTGCCCGCGTTTCGTCCGCGGCCTAATAGCACGTCCTGTTCCCGCGAGTTCCGATTTCGCGGACTGGCCAGGGGAGGGCCACCAAGGCTAATCTGAGGGAGGGAATCATGGCGAACCTGGTCCTTTGCCGCCCCTAGCGATCCCGACGACGCTCCAGGACTCGTTGATGGCGCGCCTCGATCGATTGGCGCCGGTAAAGGAAGTCGCCCAGATCGCAGCATGCATTGGACGCGAATTCGGACACGAGCTTCTAAGATCGGTAACAGCGCTCGACGAACACGCGCTGCAGCGTGCTCTCAATGATCTAATGACAGCGGAACTCATATTCCGCCTGCCGGCAGTAGTTTTGCCTTTGGCCAGTTCAGAGAGTCAGCGATGATGCAGCCCTTCAGTCAATCCATCAGCCAAATCGCCGGCGCGTTAGCCCGCGCGCAGGCTGAACTGCAAAATCCCGAGAAGTCCCTCACCGCCCACCATCGCCTCGCCCTTCCCGCGGGAAGAAAGCCGCAGCTTCCGCTATGCGTCACTGGCGAGCGGGCTGGAGATCGTGCGCAAGTGCCTGAGTAAGCATGAGATCGCCATCATTCAGGCCACCGCCGTCGAGCCAGCGACAGCACTGATCAAGCTCACAACCACCCTGCTGCACAGCTCCGGGGAATGGATCGCCTCGGATTGGCGGGTATGCCCGGCCGCCGACATGGCGGCTCCGCAGCGGATGGGCGCAGCGTTGACATATGCCCGCCGCTACGCGCTGTTCACCCTGGTCGGCATTGCTGGCGAAGACGATTTCGATGCGCCAGATCTGATCACCGCGGCAGCGCCCGCCGCGCCGCCAACGAACCCGAAAGCCAAATCCGCCAAGAGCATTCTCACCCGCGCACCGATGCTCGGCCCACAAGCCTCGGCAGATCTGCGCCAGCGTCTGCTGGAGCAACTGGACGGCTTGCGAGACAACGCGGACCTGTTGGGATGGGCCAAGACCAACCTGCCGCTCAAGAACACGTTGTTGGAGCCGGACGCCCGGCTGGTCGGAGCTGCCTACCAGACACGCGTCGAGAAAGCCTCCCCGCCATCCGCATCAGACGTTGAGCGCAACCTCGAACAGGCGGGGCTTGCCATCCCCAAGGAGCCGCCGCGCAAGCGCAGCAAGAACCACCGGCTGTTTGTGCGCGGACAGCCCTGCCTGGTCTGCCAGCAGTCTCCGTCCGATCCGCATCACCTGAAGTTTGCGCAACCGCGATCCCTGGGCCGCAAGGTCAGCGAAGAGTTCATCGTGCCGCTGTGCCGCACCCATCACCGGGACCTGCACTGCCATGGCAACGAGCGAGCCTGGTGGGCCGATATGCAGATCGCGCCATTGCCGGTCGCGCAGGACTTGTGGGCGGCAAGCCCCGTCCACGGGATTGCCAGCCCGGCAACGATCGTCGACAGCAGCATGTCCGCACACGTCGCTTCGGAGGCGAGACGGCGATGAACGGCCCTTTCCAAACCGAACAGCAGCCCACCGTCAACGCCATGCCGGTTCAGCTCGAATTGCTGGCGCCGCCTCCCCTGCTGTTGCCTGGTGAGAGCCGCGAGCACCACCAATCGCTGCGGGCAAGCGATCTTTGCCGACCTCGCGCCGCGATCCGCCATCGAATGGCCGCTCGCGAACGATGTCGCTGAACCATCCTGGGAGATCCAGCGCTATCGATGTTTGCGCCACCAGCTACTGGAGATCTAGCGCCAACAGGCGAATCGCAGCGACCCTGCGCCGCATCGATCTGATCGGCATCGCGCCCGAGTTCGCGGACGAGGCCGAGTACTATACCCTGCAGAACGCCTCGAGCTGGCAGCGCGACCCTCCATCTCCTTCACCCGGTGCGATATGCATCGCGTCACCATATCGGTTTGACTGGCGGATTGCTCACACTTTCTGGCACGTTCATCGCAGCATCGGTACGATCAGCGCAAAAAGCGAAGCGTGATGGAGATACTGCACAAGAACCGATCGACGACCACTGCATGAAAAGCCGCGCTGATCGGCCGTTGTCCGTAGTGCTCAACAGATGCTCTGAAACTAACCTTCTGCCAGACAATCATCGGTCCGATCGTAAAGAGCCGCGCGAGCCGATATTCGGCCCCGGCGCGCCTCCATTTTTCGCCGAGCTGACTATCTCCGTCGAAGCGCTTGGGCTTTGCTCCTCGTCTTGCTGTTAGCCGTTGCGGAGTCGCAACGCTCTCAACCTCTAAAGCCCGGCAGGCCGCCGGCGATCGACGGATACAAATTCAAGGGCATCGACTAGACGCCCTTACAAACCCAGCTGCCTGCGCAGAGCGTCACGTTCTTCGAGCAATCCACGAACTCTTTGAGCATTGGCCGATTGCGTCTCCTGCCACTCGATGCGATCTTCTGCGGTCCACAGGTAAGACTCGCGATTCAGCCGATCTTTCTCGGCCTTATCAAATTCTAGGTATAGTTCGATTTCGCGCTCAACTTGATCCAGTCGTTCCTGGAGAATTCTCGGCATCCGCCGTTCCTTCGGCTTTGCCTCCAGCCCGCTTCGGGCTTCGGTGCAACCGGTGCGACGACCAATAGGAGTTCTTTCCAGTCGGGTAGATGCGAGCTTTTCCATAAAATTATCACGGTGCGAAAAAAATCTTTTGCGAAGCGCGTCTGACGGGGCGACCGAAGCCCCTGCATTCACCGACCGAAATCTCAAGCTGTTCACGCGCGGCGTAAGCGGGCCGAGCGGAAGGAGCGAAGGATTCGATTGTTAGACATGGAAGAAGTCCAAATTGGCCAAACTGCTTGCTGTTACGGCCGTTAAGACGACTTCCATATCCGCCGAACCCTGGTTCTGAGCTGCCCCGGAACTGTTAACATAAACAATCGTGTCCGCGCCGCTTTGAATCCACGCGATACTATGCGCAGCCACCTGCGTGCTACCGGCTATCAAGCCTTGGACGGTCGTGGCTCCAGTGATACCCGAAATGTCAATGACGTCTGTCCCATGAACGAAGTCGCTGATCGTGTCATGGCTTGCAACAGTCGACTCGGAAACGGCAGCAAAGACAAACTGATCAGCGCCAGCGCCCCCTATCAGCGTATCGGCGCCAGCTCCGCCCCGAATAAAATCGTTCCCCGCTTGACCGTCCAACGTGTTATTTCCAGCGTTGCCAATAATGACGTCAGCGAAACCCGAGCCACGAACAGCATTCACGCCGGTGAATGCATCTGTACCGACGTCCGCAACATCGCCAGAGGCCGTTCCGTGGGAGTTGCCAGCGGCGAGATCTACGGTCACAGCATCCAGAGCATTGTAGAATGCGATGCGGGTATTACCGTTGCCCGTGATAGTGTCATCGCCGGCCATCCCCTCAAACTCGTTGAAGGTACCGAAATCACCGACATTTGGCCCGGAGACGCCGAAATTGGTCGCGACATAAGTGTCGGCGAAGGCGGTCCCGCGGATCGCTTCAATTGATCGAAGGGTGTCTGTTCCGATGGCAGCGTCACCTGACACCGTGCCCGAAGCCATATCGACTTGAATACCTGAAGCCGAACCATCGTGGTTGTAGAATGCCCTGTCGAACCCACCTTTGCCGTCGATGAAGTCATTGCCGGCGCGCCCGGAAAAATCTTCCGCCGTACCACTCGGATTGGCAGAGCCGGTGATGGTGTCGGCAAATGACGATCCCGAGACCGAGCCAACACCCGAGAACGTATCGATGCCCACTGACCCATCACCGGTTACTGTACCCGACGCGCCACTGGTGGTGCTGGTCCAGCCATTGAGACTAAAAGTTATCGTCACGGAGCCGGTTGCATTGGCGTAGATCAGACGGGTATTGCCGTTGCCGGTGATGATGTCGTTACCACCCATTCCTTCAAACTGATTGAGGTTGCCGTTATTGCCGATGTTGGCATAGGGAAGTCCGGTTGCAGGATCGATCGCGCCGCTGACGCCGAAATTCGTGGCATCATACGTATCGACAAAATTGGTTCCCTGAATGCCTTCGATCGAACGCAAGGTGTCGGTGCCGCTCGATGCATCGCCGATCACCGTTCCTGCCGCAAGGTGAACGCTGATCCCACCCGTCGTGAAGGTTAGATTGGCGTATTGCGCCGTATCGAAGCCGCCGTTTCCATTGATAAGATCGTCGCCGGCAAGGCCCATGAAGTTCTCGTTGGCGCCGCTTCCCGAAAAGACGTCCGCAAACATCGATCCCATGACGGCGTTGACACCGGTGAACGTATCGGTACCCACCGAGGCATCGCCGGTCGCAGTGCCCGCAAGGAGATCGACCGTCACGCCGGCGCTTGATTGCGTATATTGGAGTCGGGTGTTGCCATTGCCGATGATTGCATCGTTGCCGCCCATGCCTTCAAAATTATTGAAGGTGCCGCTCGATCCGGCATTGGTGCTGGTACCGCTGAAACCAGTGGCATCGTAAGTATCAGCGAAGTTGGTGCCGCGGACGGCTTCCATCGAACGCAGCGTATCGGTTCCGATCGTCGCATCGCCAGTGACGGTTCCGGCCGCAAGATTAACGGTTATGCCCGTAGTTGTGGTGACGTCGTTATTATAGATGGCGAAATCGTAGCCGCCGCGGCCATCGATCAGATCGTTACCAGCACGACCGTCATATTGCTCGAAAGTACCATTCGGATTGTCACTGCCCCGCAGCGCGTCGCCAAATGCTGACCCAATGACTGAATTGACGATTGTAAAGGTGTCGTTGCCGACCGACGCATCGCCGCTCGCTGTGCCTGCGACAAAATCAACGATGACTGCTGCTGCCGCATTGACATAGGAAATACGAGTCAAAATCTCGCCGGAAGGATTGACCGTGCCGACGATGATATCATCTCCCCCCATGCCTTCGAAGCTGTTGAAGCCAATTGGCGTACCAGGCACCCCGGAGTTACCGCTGAAGCCGACCGCCGAGTAGTGGTCGGCAAGATTGCTGCCCTGGATGGCTTCGATACCGATGAGAGTGTCGGTGCCGACGCCTGGTCCCGTCACGGTCCCGGCGGTCAGATCGGCGGTAATGCCACCGGTCGCGTCGACATAGACCGCCCGATCAACACCCGACAAGCCGTTGATCGTGTCATTGCCGCCGAAGCCCTGGAATGCATCGTTCCCAGCGGTGCCGGTCAGGGTGTTGTCGCCAGCGTCGCCGAGAATGGCGCCGGGCACGCCCACCGTGTAGACCACCGCGCTGCTGGTGGCGGTGTTGCCGGCGGCATCGTTCACCCGGGCGGTCAGCGAGTTG
>NZ_JADPJQ010000107.1:0-1609 GCF_023073515.1 Bradyrhizobium sp. 17
TTCGGCGATCGACTGTTGCACTGACGAATGCAAGCTTTCGGTCTTGGCCATTCTGAGCAAATGCTTCGTCGGATGATGGCGCGGCGCTCGATCGGGCTTCGCTCGACGAGGTGGTGGGGGCCTGTGGGCGGACATTGGTGCTGGCAAATACCTTGCTGGTCCGTGCCGCCTCGCTCTCCTGGGTGACACGTTGCTGTTCGGCATCGATACCAAGGGAGCTGGATGTCGAAGAACCCTGCGCTGCGACGATCGGGCGGCCGAGATCACCCGGCAAGGGCGGCCCCAGGCGCGGCACGGCCTTCGGGATCTCGGTGTAATCCTTTGGTAAGGTCGCGAGCTGATCGGCGACATTGTGGCGGTCGGTGGCGTAAAGCTCCTCAGGCGCTGAGACACGAGACCGTTTCTCCTGCAGCGCCCAGAGCACCGCGCCGGTGATCAGCACGAGCACAAAGGCGCTGACGCCGATCAGGACCTTTCGCGAGAGGCGCGCAACTTGTGGAGGGTCCGGCCGGAGCCGCAGCGTTTCGGCGATCTCTTCCGGCGGCCTGGGGCGAGGCGGTTCCTTTGGTGTATCGATCGCCTGGTCACTATCGTTCAAAGCGACCTCCCGTCAGTTCGCACGATCCTGACCTTCTGCTGGTGCTCCTCGCCGAGCCTCAGCTCCGCGGCCGCGAACAGCCGGTCAACAATCAATACGTTTCCGTACGCGCGGTAGTTGACAAGCTCGGTTTTGCCGTCGGGTCCGATCACGAAGAGCGGCGGCATCTCGCCCTGACTGACGCCGGGGGAGAATTCGATATAAGTTTTTCGGCCGTCATCATAAGCGTTGACGGGACGCCACGGGGGGCTGTCGCCCTCGATCGCGTAACGGTACCGGCGCGCCGGCAGGTCCGGAATAAAGGGTGCCGGCGGTAAAGCCCGAGTTCGCTCGCCACGATCCGCCGGATAGAACCAAGCGACCGAGGGCATATAGGGCTTTTCTTTTGCGCGAAGCTCGATCAAGTAAGTGCGACGATCAGTATTGACGACGAGGTTGGTCTCGATCAAGGGACGGGTTGGCTTGACCATGATGTGAACGCGGCGGCTGTCGCCACTCCCACTTTCGGTGTCGCCGACCACCCACCGCACAGTATCGCCCGCGGCGACGGGTCCCGAGCCGATCAGCTGCTCACCGGGCTCAAGGGCAATGTCCGTAATTTGTCCGGGCGCGGCATAGATCTGGTAGAGCGCGCCCGGACTATAGGAAAACACTTGCACCGCATTGTAGTAGCCCGCTTTGCGAGGCTGCACACGTGCAGCGTCATTCGCAGTTTCGATACGCTCGACAGGCTCTTTGGCCTCCGCGGTTTTGCCGCCGCGCGCAGCCTTCCAGATCGGCGGCAGATGCAGCGGTCGCGGCCGGTCGTCGGCAAGCGCCGGCAAATCCGGGGCCGGCGGGAGCTCGTTGTCGTAGCTGATCTGCGGCGGCCTGAAAGTCGTGCAGCCGCCGAGCGTCGAGAGACAGATAAGAAGAGCCAGAGGCAAGCGCGGCCGCGCGTGTCGCGACGCAATGACGATATCTGACGGCATGGTTAGCCGAGCTCCTTTGACCAGTTGATCGCGTTGACAT
>NZ_JADPJQ010000111.1:0-1174 GCF_023073515.1 Bradyrhizobium sp. 17
CGCAATTGCCGCGCAAAAGCCGCGAGCCGCCGGCACCGATCGGTGTACCGGCCTCGAGCGCGTCCAAGACAGCCTTTTTCATGCGCGGTGCGCTCGCCAGCGCGAGATAGTCGTTCGACGCGAAATCGATCCCCGCACGCGGCTTGAGGCCGCGCAGCCGGTCGTCTTCTTTCAGGGCGTGCAAGGCTACGACATAATCGGCAACTTTGGTCGCATGGATTGGATTCATTCTTCACTCGGACAGTAGCGATCGATCTTACAAAGGGTCTGATGGCGGCGAAGAACAAGGCTTCAGTTTCGGGCCCTTGGCTTCTGGCAAGATGCGATTTTCTCGGTCGACCAGCACAACGTGCGGCTTGAAATTGTTTGCTTCGGCTTCGTCAAAGGAGGCATATGCAACGATAATAACTTTGTCTCCTGGCATCGCGAGTCGCGCAGCCGCACCATTCAGACCTATGATGCCTGATCCTGTAGGCGCTTCGATCACATAGGTGGCAAACCGCGCTCCAGTGTCGATGTTGTAGATTTCAACGCGTTCGTTGATCAAAAATCCCGCAGCATTCAGCAGCGCACGGTCAATCGAAATCGAACCTTCATAGTGCAGGTCGGCTTCGGTGACCGAGGCGCGATGGATTTTGCCTTTCATCAGCGTAATCTGCATTTCTCGCCCAAGCTGGATTTGTGCGCGGCGCGCGCTGCTCTGATTGATTCAGGCCAGGCTGGACGCGATGCCGAGCCGGTCCAGCAAGTTCGTGTCGCGATCGCGCTGCGGGTTCTTCGTGGTCAAGAGCGTGTCGCCGATGAAGATCGAATTCGCGCCGGCAAAAAAGCACAGCGCCTGCAGTTCATCGGTCATATACTGCCGTCCAGCGGACAACCGCACGACGCTCTTCGGCATCATGATCCGAGCGGTCGCCACCAGGCGGACCAGCGCAAAGGGTTCGGGACGCTCCGCGGTGTCGTTGACCGGCACGCCCGTGACCTCGTTCCACATGTTGATTGGAACGCTCTCCGGATGGCTGGGGAGATTGGCGAGCAGCACGAGCATGCCAAGACGGTCCTCGACGCGCTCGCCCATGCCGATAATGCCGCCGCTGCACACCTTGATGCCGGCCTCTCGAACATGTGCGAGTGTGTCGATGCGATCCTGCAAAGTACGGGTGCTGATGATCTT
>NZ_JADPJQ010000111.1:1326-1949 GCF_023073515.1 Bradyrhizobium sp. 17
CGGCCTGGTTCGGAGTCAACATGCCGAGCGTGACGCAGGTTTCCATTCCAAGACCTTTGACCGCGCTAACCATATCGCAGACCTGATCGAGATCGCGGTCTTTTGGACTGCGCCAGGCCGCGGCCATGCAGAAGCGGCTCGCGCCGGCATCTTTGGCGCCCTGTGCGCTAGCGACCACATCGGCGCAATCCATCAGGCGGGTCGCTTTCAGACCGGTCTGGTAATGCGCGCTCTGCGAGCAGTAGCCGCAATCTTCCGGACAGCCGCCCGTCTTGATGCTGAGCAGGCTTGCGGTTTCGACGTGGTTTGGATCGAAGTTGTCGCGATGAACGCTCTGCGCCCGAAACATCAGGTCGGCAAACGGCAGGCTGTAGAGCGCTTGGGCCTCGGCGCGCTCCCAGTTACTGCGCACGTGTGCGCCGTTTCTACTGTCGTTCCGCTCTACTCTCCCAGAGGCAATCATTAGGACTTGCGTTCCCATCCATGATTGATCATAGATAATACTCGTGATTATCTATGATCGTTGATCTTCGTCTTGATGTTAACCCGGGCTGCCTGCGAACGCACCCGCTTTTTTGATAGATAATCTATGATGACCGACGGCGAGAGTACGACCGTTGCCT
>NZ_JADPJQ010000030.1:0-2760 GCF_023073515.1 Bradyrhizobium sp. 17
CTGCGCATTCCAGGGATGGTGATCAGGTGTTCCAGGCGATGGTGATCACGGATTCCAGTGATCGCGATCAGGTGCGGAGGCGAACACGGCTGACGATTGCATCTGGGCTCGAAATAGTCTCCTCGTCAAGATTGGCGGATTGGTTTGGAGATCGTCCCGGCGGTCCATGGGCGGGCCCCGTGCGCGGCGCGGAGTGGCCCCACGAGCGACGTAGCGACGCGCGCGGGAGGGGCCTGTGGGCCGGCGGGGCGATCGTGCGCGAGGTGCTCACGGTTTTTTCTTTTCGCCAGCCTGACGCCGTAGACTGTCGCCCTTGAGCTCGATGCGATGAGCATTGTGAATGATGCGATCCAATATCGCATCGCCGAGGGTGGGGTCGGCAATGACATCATGCCATTGCGACACGGGCACCTGACTAGTGATCAACAACGATCCCTTGTCGTAACGATCATCGACGATCTCGAGCAGATCACGGCGCTGGTCGGCGGTGAGCGGTTCGGGTCCCCAGTCGTCGAGGATGAGGAGATTGACGCGCTCCAGGGCAGCGATCAGGCGCGCCAGACGGCCTTCGCCGCGCGCCTGGGCGAGATCGGCGAACAGGCGGGATGTTCGCTTGTAGAGGACGGAAAAGCCGTCGCGGCAGGCCTTGTTGCCGAGCGCGCAGGCAAGCCAGGACTTGCCGGTGCCGGTTGGGCCGACAATGACCAGGTGGTTGCTGTCACGGATCCATTGACAGGTGACGAGGTTCTGGAAGAGCGAACGATCGAGACCACGGGCGGTGCGATAATCGACGTTCTCGATGGTGGCGGCTTGACGGAGCTTGGCACTGGTCAAGCGGCGCGTGAGGCGGCGGTTGTCGCGGGCGGTGACCTCGCGATCGACGAGGAGGCCGAGCCAATCGGCGTGCGGCATCTCGGCCGCCTCGGGATTGTTCTGCAGTTCAGTGAGGCCATCGGCCATGGCGGCGAGGCCGAGTGCGCGCAAGCGATCGACGGTGGGGTGAATGAGCATGCTGATCTCTCCTGATCAATTGTAATAGCTGCGGCCACGGATGTTGGTGTGGAAGAGGATGGGCGCCTCCTCGGCGGGAGGCGCGGTTCTGTCGGTGCCGTTCTTGAGGATGGCAGCGACCGATTTGTACGAGCGGGCATTGAGCAGCAGCGCCCGGGCACAAGCGGCATCGACGCGTTCCTGGCCGTAGCGCTTGACCAGCCCGAGAATGCCGATGGCCGAGCGGAAGCCCTGTTCCGGATGTGGCCGCGAGCGCAGGATGACGTCGATCAGCGTCTGGGCATCGGGACCGACTTTGGCGGCTTCCGAACGAATGCGCTCAAGGGTCCAGTCGCGATAGCGGCGATGTGAGCTCGGCATATGCTCGGGAATCGTGGTCGGGCGATGTGGCAAGGTGCTGCGCAGATGCGAGGCCACCCGCTTGCCGCGGAGAAATATCTCGACGGTCTTTTGGGTGATGCGGGCCTCAACCTCCTGATGAACGAGGTTGTGAGGGACGCTGTAGTAATGCTTGGCGATCTCGATGTGATAATCGAGGTTGACCCGGCAGCGCTTCCACTCGGCGTACTGGTACGGCTCATCCGGCAACGGGGTCAGCGCCGGACGATCGAGCTCCTCGAACAGGTTGCGGCGACTTCGTCCCCAGCTACGGAGAGGTCGGTTGTTCAGCTCGACCAGGAGCGCGTGGATCGCCTCATTAAGGGAGGCGAGTGAGAAGAAGCGGCGGTTGCGCAAGCGCGCCAGAATCCATCGCCCGACGATTTGGACCCCGACTTCGACCTTGGCTTTGTCGCGCGGCCGATACGGCCGCGCTGGAACGATGGCGGTGCGGTAATGGCGGGCGAGATCGGCATAGGTCCGGTTGACCATCGGCTCGTGGAAGCAAGCCCGGGTGATACCGGCCTTCAGATTGTCGCTCACCGTCTGCCGGGCCACGCCGCCGAAAAAGGCAAAGGCCCGAACGTGCGAGGCGATCCAGTCCGGCAGGCTCTGGCTGAGGCTGGCCTCGGCGTAGGTGTAGTTCGAGGCGCCGAGCACGGCGACGAAGATCTGCGTGCTGCGTACCTCACCCGTGAGCCCGTCAACCACCTCCATCGTGTGGCCGGAATAGTCGACGAACAGCTTCTCGCCGGCGACATGGACCTGGCGCAGGGTCGGCTTGAGGCGGCCGGCCCATTCCTTGTAGCGTTCGCAGAACCATGAGTAGCTGAAGCTGTCGGAGCTTGCGTCGCAATACTCCTCCCACAACAGCATCAGCGTGACGTTCGGGCGCCGCAGCTCGCGATGCACGAGCGCCCAATCCGGCTGCGGACGTTCCTCGCTGGGCCGATCAGAGGGTGGCGGATACAGGCGGTTCTCGAGCCGGACATCGTCATCCAGCTCTGGCCGCAGCGGCCAGGTCAGGCCGGCGCGGCGGGCGCGGTTGAGGTACTTGCTGACCGTGCCTTGGGCCAAGCCGAGGCTGCGGGCAACGGCGCGTTGCGACATGCCGACGCTGTAGTGCAGGCGTAGAACTTCACGAATGTGGCGCATGGACAGTCTCTCTGTCGGCATCTCGATCCTCTGCGGTTGGGCAAAAGACCAAGGTAGCCGGGTTGCAGACTGTCAGCGGTGCGCGCCTCCCCGTTGCCCCCGATCATGATCGCTGGAAATAGCGATCACGATCGGCTGGAAACGATGATCACGATGCTCTGGAATGGGTGATCACGATGGCCTGGAATCGGTGATCACGATCGGCTGGAACACGCA
>NZ_JADPJQ010000087.1:0-625 GCF_023073515.1 Bradyrhizobium sp. 17
GTGAGGTCAAGCTCTCCTTGAACATCCTTGCCGGGTCCATGGTTCTCTCCGCGGTAGGGGCGTGCCCTCCGCATGATGGCGTAAGATGACGTTAGCGGATCAATGTGTGAAGCGCGCTTTGCCCTTTCGAGCACCGCAAAGCCAGGGGCGATCTCACCAACGCCAGCGTCCCGGCAGGGACGTTCGCTCCCGCTGTTCGGCGGGAACTCGTTATCCATTATGCAGGCTGATCAGCAGCATCCCTTGATGACCATTTAAATTCGGTACCATCGATCCACATCCGATGCAGAATGACAGCAAGTTTTCGGGCAACCGCAACCTTGGCTTTGCGTAGGCCGCTTCGTTTCGCAAGCCGAATACCCCACGCTTTTAGTGCTGACCATTTTGCTACGCGCGTCAGCAGCACATTGGCCGCCTCGTAGAGGTAACTTCGCAGCATCTTATCGCCGCATTTCGAGATTCGGCCCGTCCAGTCAATCTCCCCGGATGCGTATCGGCGAGTCGTTAGCCCTGCGTAGGCTCCGACGCTTCGTGACCTCTTGAAGCGAGCGGGGTCATCGATCGTCGCAAGGAAGCAAAGGGCCGTGACCGGGCCGACGCCAGGAGCCGTCATGAACCGTCGCAC
>NZ_JADPJQ010000117.1:0-11474 GCF_023073515.1 Bradyrhizobium sp. 17
GCTACCAGCAGTCGACCTTCGGTGCCCACTTCGTCGAGGCTGCCGTCGATAGCTTCACTGGCGAGATCCGGATCCGCCGCATGCTCGCGGTGTGCGCAGCCGGCCGAATCCTGAATCCGCTGACCGCGCGCAGCCAGGTCGTCGGAGCCATGACCATGGGCGCGGGAGCCGCCTTGATGGAGGAACTCGCGGTCGACAAGCGGCGCGGGTTCTTCGTGAACCACGACTTGGCCGGTTATGAAGTGCCGGTTCATGCCGACATACCGCATCACGAAGTGATTTTCCTCGACGAGGCTGACGACAAGGTCTCGCCCATGAAGGCGAAGGGCGTGGCCGAACTCGGCATATGCGGAGTTGCCGCCGCAATTGCCAACGCAGTTTACAACGCAAGCGGCGTCCGTGTCCGTGAATACCCGGTGACCCTGGATAAACACCTGGATCGCTTGCCGGCGGTCTCATGATGTGTGGTTCGGTGGTTCGTGACGGTGCGAGCGGCACGCCGTGGCAAGCGCTCAAGACGTCTCGGACCTTCGAAAACCGAGTCACCGGCTCCTGTAGCGCAGCGCGTCGACAATCAGCGAGAAAGCCGGCGAAGGTTGTCGTCGGCTGGGATAGTAGAGGTGGTACCCGGGGAACGGCGGACACCAATCCGCCAACACGCGGACCAGCCGGCCTTCTGAAACGTGCGGCTGCACCTGCCCCTCGGTGAGGTAGGCGAGGCCCAGACCTTTCATCGCCCCGTCCAGAAGAAGGCCGGCACTGTTGAACACCAACTGCCCGTCGACCCGCACGTTGAGCTCGCGTTCGTTCTTCTGGAACTCCCACGCGTAGAGGCTGCCGCCATGCGTCGGCAGGCGAAGGTTGAGGCAGTTGTGCTGGGTGAGGTCCTGCGGAGTCTTCGGCCGCTTGCGGTCGGCGAAATAGGACGGGGAGCCGACCACGGCCATCCGCAGATCGGGGCTGACGCGCACGGCGATCATGTCCTTGGCGACGAGCTCCCCGGGGCGGATGCCGGCATCGACCTGCTGCGCGACGATGTTGGTGAGACCGTAATCGACGATCACCTCGACGTGGATGTCGGGATACTGGGGTAGAAGTCGGCTTAGGGCGGGAAACAGGATCGCGCTGGCGGCGTACTCTCCTGCGGTGACCCGAATGATTCCCGCAGGTTTCTCGCGAAGCTCGCCGAGCGCCGCGAGCTCGGCATCCATCTCCGTGAACTTGGGTCCAACGTTTAGGAACAGCCGTTCCCCGGCTTGTGTTGGGGTGACGCTGCGCGTCGTCCGGTTCAACAATCGAACCCCGAGCCGCTCCTCCAGATTCCGGACGATTTGACTGAGGGCGGACTGGGTCATGCCGAGCTTCGCCGCGGCGCGGGTGAAATTCCGCTCCCTCGCGACTGCAAGGAAGGCGACGAGGTCGCTGGCATTGTCCGGTTCATTGATTAGCGGTCCTAATGGCTCCAATCGAAATCTATCACCTAATCGGGGAGCTTCGAAAGTCCTAGGTTCTGATCAGCCATCGAGCCGCAGCATTGGCTCCAGAAGAGGGCAATGACCCGGACATGTCCATCACGACCATCCAAGAGCGTGCTTCGGCCGCCAGCATCACCGCCACTTTGCTGCCCATCATGGGCCTGGTGTTCGTCGGCTTCCTCGTTATTGGCGTGGCGATGCCCGTGCTTCCGCTTCATGTGCACGACGGGCTGGGTCTCGGCACATTTGTGGTGGGTCTGGTCGCCGGCAGCCAGTTCGCGGCTTCGTTGATCTCGCGGCCATGGGCGGGACATTTCTCCGATGCGCGCGGGGCGAAACGCGGCGTGGTCGCCGGCTTGCTGGCGGCGGCCACCGCCGGACTGCTCTATCTTCTCTCGTCCGGTTTCAGCGGATCACCGTTGATCTCGGTCGCGATCCTCCTCGCGGGCCGTGCGCTGCTCGGCGGAGCGGAGAGTTTCATCATCACGGCGGCGGTGAGCTGGGGACTGGCGCTCGCGCATTCGAGCCACACGGGAAAGGTGATCGCCTGGGTGGGATCGGCCATGTTCGCGGCCTTCGCGATCGGCGCGCCGGCTGGCTCCGCGCTATATGCGGCCTACGGATTCGCCGCGATCTCGCTGGCGACTACGTTGGCTTCGCTCGCGGCGCTGCCTCTCGTCGCTCTTCTGCCGGCCGTCGCACCGGCGAAACACGCTCGGGCCTCGTTCGTCGAAGTGGTCGGCGCCGTCTGGGTGCCGGGCTTGGGATCGGCGCTCGGCTCTGTGGGCTTCGGCGCCGTGACCACGTTCGTCGTCCTGCTTTTCGCAGCGAAGGGTTGGGCCAACGGATGGGCAGCGTACACCGCCTATGCGGTCGCTTTCATCCTGGCGAGGGTGTTCTTCAGCCATCTGGCTGACAGGATCGGCGGCGCGAAGGTCGCGCTGGTCTGCGCCGCGATCGAAGCCGTCGGCCAAGCGCTGATCTGGCTCGCGGTTCGCCCCGAGATGGCGCTCGCCGGCGCGGCGCTCACCGGCTTCGGCTTCTCGCTGGTCTATCCCGGCTTCGGTGTCGAAGCGGTCCGCCGCGTGCCGGCACAGAGCCGGGGTCTCGCCATGGGCGCCTACACCGCGTTCCTCGATCTCGCCCAGGGCCTGGCCAGTCCCGCGCTCGGTCTGATCGCTGCCGGGTCGAGACTGAACGCTCTGTTTCTCGTCAGTTCGGGCACCGTGCTCTGCGCTTCGCTCGTCGCCTGGTGGCTGATCGTGAACCCATCGAGCTTGGAAGGATCCCCGCAATGAGAACGCTTGCAGCCACTTTGATCTCACTCTGCCTGTTCGCCGGCGCGGCTGCCGCGCAGGCACCCAAGGAAGGAGCAACCGCCATGCCCAAGCCCGAAGACGTCCGCGCCGTCGCGCCGGCCCTCGAAAGCTATGCGCAGAAATTCGTCGTCGACGACTTGTGGAAGCGACCGGGCCTGTCCCGCCGCGACCGCGGCATCGTCACGGTGGCCGCGCTGATCGCCCGCGACCAGACAATCGAACTGCCGCACTACCTGGCGCTCGCGCTCGACAACGGCGTGAAGCCGGCGGAGATATCGGAGATCATCACGCACCTGGCGTTCTACACCGGCTGGGCGAGTGCGATGGATGCGATCCCGGCAGCGAGGGACGCGTTCAAGAGCCGCAACATCGGAGCCGATCAGCTCCCGCCGGCGACGGGACCGCAGTTGCCTCTCGACGAAGCGGCGGAGAAGCAGCGGGCGACGCGCGTCGGAGAGCAGTTCGGGCAGATCACGCCGAGCCTCGCCCAGTACACGACCGACGTGCTGTTTCGGGATCTCTGGCTGAGGCCGGCGCTCGCTCCCCGCGACCGCAGCATGGTCACCGTGAGCGCTCTGATCGCGACCGGTCAGGTTGCGCAAGTCACCTATCACCTGAACCGCGCGATGGACAACGGACTGACGAAGGAAGAGGCCGGCGAGATGCTCGGTCACCTCGCGTTCTACGCCGGCTGGCCCAACGCATTCTCGGCTGCGCCGGTGGTCAAGGATGTCATCGAAAAGCGCCCGCGCTGAGAGGAACGTCATGCCGCACGTCATCGTTAAGCTCTATTCCGGGAAGTCGAAACAGCAGAAGGCCGCGCTGGCCGAAGCCGTAACGAAGGCCGTGGTGGAAAGTCTGGACTACGGCCGGGACTCTGTGTCGGTCGGCATCGAAGATGTCGATCCGAAGGATTGGACCAGCCGCGTCTTTGGGCCGGACATCGTCGACAAGCTCGACACCATCTTCAAGAAACCCGGCTACGACCCTCGCTGAAGGACGAAGGTGATGATCACCCGCAGAGGTGTGCTCATCGGCGGCTGCACCGCCGCTGTCATCTATATCCGCGGATCGTCGGCGCAGACGACCGGCCAATCGAAAGAGTTCAACATGGACATCGACATCAAAAGAAACGGCTCACGCCCTTCGCAGAAGGGTCCGGAAGACTGGTTCACCGGGACCGTTCGCATCGACCCGCTCTTCCAGCCGCAGGATCCCGCTCGGACGGGCGCGGGTCAGGTGACCTTCGAGCCCGGCGCCCGTACTGCCTGGCATACCCATCCGCTCGGGCAGACGCTGATCGTCACGGCCGGACTCGGCTGGGTCCAGCGCGAGGGTGGGCCCGTCGAGGAAATCCGGCCTGGCGACGTGGTCTGGTTTCCGCCCGGACTGAAGCACTGGCACGGCGCCTCGCCGACCACCGCGATGACGCACATCGCGGTCCACGAATCGCTGAACGGCAAGAACGTGGACTGGATGGAGAAGGTCAACGACGAGCAGTACCGAAAGTGATCGGAACGACCGCGCCTGTGACACCGACCAACGCATAGCTTTGACTTCGGGAGAGACCCCATGATTGCTCAAGAGACTTTCACGCTCGCTGACGGCGTGGCGATTCCCAAGTTGGGCTTCGGCACGTGGATGATCGACGACCGCGAGGTTGCCGGTCTCGTTCAGCAGGCTTTGGCGCTTGGCTACCGCCACGTCGACACCGCCCAAGCCTACGCCAACGAACGCGGCGTCGGGGAAGGGCTACGCGCCAGCGGCATCGCGCGCGACGAACTATTCGTCACGACGAAGCTCGCCGCGGAATGTAAGTCCTACTCCGAAGCTCGGACGCTGATCGACGACTCGCTGGCCTCCTTGGGCGTCGGGCACATAGACCTGATGCTCATCCATAGCCCGCAGCCTTGGACCGAATTCCGCAAGGGAGAGCGCTATTTTGAAGGCAACCTCGAGGCTTGGCGCGCGCTCGAGGAAGGCCACGCCGCCGGCAAGCTGCGCGCGATCGGCGTTTCAAACTTCGACCAGGTAGATCTGGACAATATCCTCGAAAATGCGGCCGTGAAGCCCACGGTCAATCAGATCTTGGCACACGTCGGCAACACGCCGTTCGACCTGATCGACCACTGCAGCAGCCGCGACGTGCTGGTGGAAGCCTATTCTCCGGTCGCGCACGGCGCCGTCCTGACGAATCCCGGACTGGCCGAGCTCGCTGCCAAATACGGTGTCTCCGTCGCGCAGCTCTGCATTCGCTACTGCCTGGAGCTCGGGCTCCTGCCGCTGCCGAAGACCGTCCGCCCCGAGCATTTACGCAGCAACATTGCCGTCGACTTCGAAATCGCCGCCGAGGACATGGCGACGCTCAAGGGCTTCGACCACGACGACGCCGCGAAGTTTCCGGTGTTCGGGAAAAGTCGGTGACTGCTTGCCATGATCGAAGGCCCGCGAATGCACGATAGGAGAGCATGATGAACCCTCGTTACGATTTCAATGGCCAGGTCGCGCTGGTCACAGGCGCTGCCAAGGGCATGGGACTGACAACCGCGTGCATGTTTGCCGAGAGCGGAGCTTCCGTCGTCCTTTGTGATTTGGACGGTGACTTGGCCGCGCAAGCGGCGGACCAAATCGTCCGCGGCGGAGGCTCGGCGATCGGATTAAGGTGCGATGTCTCAGACGAGGCCCAGGTCGCTGCAGCCGTCGATCGGGCGGCTGCCGAATACGGGCGGCTCGATATGGCGTTCAACAACGCTGGGATACAGGTGCCCCCGTCCGACGCCGCGGACGAGCCGATCGAACAGTTCGATCGGGTGGTCGCCGTCAATCAGCGGGGCGTTTGGAGTTGCATGAAGCACGAGCTCCGCATCATGCGCGAACAGGGCTCCGGCGCTATCGTGAATTGCTCCTCGCTCGGAGGCCTCGTCGGCTTGCCGCAGCGGGCGGCCTATCACGGGACCAAGCATGCCGTGCTCGGCATGACCAAGAGCGCTGGCGTGGAGTATGCGCCGCGTGGAATCCGGATCAATGCTGTATGTCCAGGGACGATCGACACTCCGATGGTTGCGGACATGCTGCAAGGTCAGTCCGACGCAATGGCAGAGATCATGAAGCAGCAGTCAATCGGGCGCCTCGGCCGTCCGGAGGAGGTCGCCGCAGCGGTGCTCTGGCTGTGCAGCCCGGCCGCGAGCTTCGTCATCGGCATCGGCCTGACAGTCGACGGCGGGTTCACTGCTCACTAACCGCTGAGCGCGGCTTTGTGTCGGTCGCTTCCTTCTACTTGATCTTCGATCATATAGGCCAACCCGAGCCCGTCCGGACGGCGTTGAGGCGCAGCGACAGGTTCGTGAACACCAGTTGACCGTCGACGCGGTGCACGGGTCCTTCTACAGGGCCGGCAAGGCGCGAAAGGAGCAGGACGGGAGTCGAACCCGCGCGCGATCGCCAGCCGCGACCGGTCCCCCGGCTCGGACCACGCCCATTACCCCAGATTTGAACGGAGGGCCCGTTTCCGCGGACGAGAGCACCTGTCGCTTCAGACCTGCCCGGAAACGGTCGATGAGCATACAGGGCGTCCGGAGACCGGTCAGCTCGACCAGGGCCGTGGGACCCAACTCGATGAGGGTGCCGAGCGGCATCCGCTCCAAGTCCAGGCCAGTCGTTGTGATATTCTCACCCATGTCCCCCGCTGCGACCTCGAAGCCGGCTTCCGCGAGGAATGCAAAGAGCTCGGCCGGGATCAGGTGGACCTGCCGGAGATTGGGTGTCAATCGGCGTTCGACTGGGACCCCCTATCGGCATCCAAAAGGCTTATTCCATGCCGAAACACAGCCCCCGGCGGCCGGCGCAGTTCCTTTGCTCAAAATCGAACCTGAGGCCGTCGGAACGGCTGCATCGACCATTGGTTTTCCGGGATGTGGGCTGCGAAGCTCGGAGACGCCGCGATGATCGAAACGTCTACCATTTTGGTGAAATGCCCCCGTTGCGGCACATGGCCTATGGCCGCGATCCTTCCGAAACCGACGAACCCTCTGCAGCAGATTCGTTTCACGTGCCCGAAATGTCGTCACCAGGAGGAGGGTCGGCTAAGCCGAACGGCACAGCAAGGCTTCGACGCCGCTTAGGAATGGGTGTAGATCCCGACCGGAGGCTCTCGGGCCGAGCAAGGCGCCTAATATTCACCTTGTCAGTACGGCGGCATGGCTTCGCGGGCTGCAGGACTTGAGCATCGTCGCCTCTGCGGATGACATCATTCAAGCGATGACGATCCGACGAAGCGTCCGCGGAAGTTCGCCGATCCACCGGACGGCATCGACGATCGGCAGCACGCGGAAGCGGTGAACGGCTCGTCTCCGCGACGGCTGCCCCGCGTGATGAGGCAGAGACCGACTCGGGGTACACGGACGGTCGATCCCCGAACTGTTCCATGAGATCCGACGCCGCACGCCAGGTCATTGGGTGCGCGCCAACTACACCGGACGTCACGAGATACCATCGCCGGATACACTTAAATATTGCTTGGAACGTGGGTGCGTGAAAGACTGCCAGCAGAACGGTTCCTGCCGACCTCTTGCGCTCTTTCTGTGCGCATGAAGGCGAGCTCGGTCATGCGGGCGAAACGTCGAACGCCACATCGCGCCGTTACGAAGTTTCTCCTATATTTGGAGGGAATCTCGGATGAACTACATTCAACATTTCATCGCGATCGTGACAATCGCATTTGCCTGTGGCAGCGCCACTAGTGCCCTCGCGCAGATCGAAACCCAAAAGTCAGACACTGAATGGCCAGGATACAACGGCGGCTACGACGCCACTCGTTTCTCGGCTCTCGCTCAAATCAACAAGGAGAACGTTGCTTCTCTTCAGGAGGTCGCACGTTTCAAAATTCCAGAAACCCTGAGCTTCCAATCGGGCCCGGTCGTCATCGCCGACACAATGTTCGTCACGACGCTGGTAAACACCTATGCAGTCGACGCCCGCAACGGTCAGCAACGATGGGCGCGCCACCACGATCTGAAAGATCCCGGCCCCGGGAGGCTTGGACGCGGAGTCGCCTACGCGGACGGCCGGGTATTCCGAGGGCTGACCGACGGCCATCTCGTGGCGCTGGACGCCAAAACCGGCGAGGTGATTTGGGACGTCGTCGGCGCCGACAGCAAGGCAGGTGAATTCTACACTTCCGTACCCGTCTTGTGGGAAGGACGCGTGTTCATCGGCAATGCGGGAAGCGACTACGGGGCGATCGGCCACGTCAGGGCGTTCGAAGCGAATACCGGCAGACGTTTGTGGAACTTCGACACCATTCCGTCCACCGGCGACGCCGCCAAGACGTGGCCCGACGATCCGGCCAGGGTCAAAGCCGGCGGCGGCACGTACTCGTCCTATGCGTTGGATACCGAGGCTGGGCTGCTCTATTCCCCGGTGGGCAACCCTGGGCCGGATTTCGTCAGAGACTATCGGCCAGGCGATAATCTTTACACCAGCAGTGTCGTTGTTCTCGACGCAAGGACCGGAGAGCTGAAGGGCTACCAGCAGCTCGTGAAGAACGATTTCCACGACTGGGATGTGGCGGCGAGCCCGATCCTCTTTACCTCAAAAGCCGGGCGGAAGATGGTCGCGGCAGCGGGCAAGAATGGCTATGTTTACGGGCTGAGCCCGGACTTGCACGAGGTGTTTTTCAAGACGCCGGTCACGCGCATCGAGAATGTCGATGCGCCACTGACCGCCGAAGGGACTCGCTTCCTCCCGGGCACACAAGGCGGGACAAATTGGTACGGCCCGTCCTATTCGCCGCCTCTCAACGCATTGTTCGTCCCTACCATCGACTGGGGCACTACGATCAAGCTCGCCGGTCCGGAAAGTCTGAAGCACGAACCGCCCAAGCCTTTCATCGGTTCCGCCAATGGTTTTGGCGAGCAGGACCCGCAGCGCTTCGGCCACATTACCGCCGTCGACGCCGACAGCGGCAAGGTGATCTGGACGTACGATACCGATACCCCGATGGTTGCAGCGGTTACTCCGACCGCGAGTGGCTTGCTCTTCACCGCCGACACCAAGGGTAATTTTATCGCATTGGACGCCGCGAGCGGGACTGTATTGCTCAAGAAGGCTCTAGGCGACCCCGTGGGCGGCGGCGTAGTGACCTACATGCTCGGGGGAGTTCAGTATGTGGCAGTCGCCGGCGGAATGAAAAATCCCATCGTTCTCACCGACAGCGGACCGGCCTGGGTCGCAATTTTCTCACTGCCAGGTCGGCCCAAGCCGTAAGCCTCGGCGTTCGGCCCCCTCGTGCCGGCGGAGGATACGGTGATGCCTGCCGCCAAGCCCGTATTTGGCTGCTTTTGATGGCGCTCAGACTGCGTGCGATGCCAGTCTTGGAGGCTTGCCGTCCCGATTGAGAAGGCCGCACGTCAACGTGCGGATGCGGAGAGGCGGTGACCCATGAGACGTACCAGACTGCTTGTCGCCGGAATCGCCTTGCTTTCCGTTGACGCCCACGCCCAGGAGGCGCCGATCAAAATTGATCCTTCAAAAATGATGCGGGTGGGCTCGATCGACGAGCGGTTCCAGTCCTACAACATCGAAATGTTGGAAGTTACCGGCGGGATGTTCTGGAAGCCATACGGTTCGGTTTCGCGGAAGCAGCCAAGCGGCACTTCAGAGAAATCGGATGTCCCCGCCGGCATGGACGCCAATCTGTACGAATATCGTGCGCCGGTCGATCTTTCGAACGACAAGCTTCGCAAGCTCGCATCTGCGCTGGGCCCGGCGTACGTTCGAGTGAGCGGAACGTGGGCGAATACCACGTACTTCGCGGACGCGGATCCGGCGCCTTCGTCGCCGCCGCCTGGCTTCAGCGGCGTGCTGAGCCGCGAACGCTGGAGGGGAGTGGTCGAATTTGCGGCGGCGAGCGGTGCGAAGATCGTGACATCGATGGCGATCAGTCCTGGGGTTCGCGATTCAGCCGGCGTCTGGACGCCTGGCCAGGCGAGGCGGCTTCTCGATTACACGCATTCGATCGGCGGCGACATCGCCGCGGCCGAATTCATGAACGAGCCCACCATGGCGACGATGGGCGGCGCGCCAAAAGGCTACGACGCGGAGTCCTTCGGTCGCGACTTCAGGCTCTTCGCGTCGTTCGCCAGGCAAGCGGCTTCGGGCATGCGCATCCTGGGCCCGGGCTCCGTGGGCGAGACGACGGCTCCGGATGCGATGATACAGTACGGGTCTCAGGGCGTCATGGCGACGTCTGACATGCTTCGACGGATGGGTACGGACATCGACGCGTTTTCCTATCACCATTACGGGGCGGCCTCGCAGCGGTGTGCGGGAACGCCTGGAATGCCGCAGACGACCGCGGATGCCGCGCTCTCCGAAGAGTGGCTCGGCCGCACCGATCAGACGCTCGCGTTCTATCGCACCCTTCGTGACGAGTTTGATCCCGGAAAGCCGATGTGGCTTACCGAGACGGCCGATGCCGCCTGCGGCGGAAATCCCTGGGCCTCCACGTTTCTCGATACTTTCCGATATCTCGACCAGTTGGGGCGCTTGGCGAGGCAAGGTGTTCAAGTGGTGATGCACAACACTTTGGCGGCGAGCGATTACGCGCTCCTCGACGAGAATACGCTGAGACCGCGCCCCAATTACTGGGCCGCGTTGTTGTGGCGCAAGCTGATGGGGACGACGGTTCTGGACTCCGGCGTCGAGATCGCCGAGGGGAAGCATGTCTACGCTCACTGCCTGCGCGGCGTGCCCGGCGGCGTCGCCCTGCTTGTCCTAAACAATTCAAAGAGTGAGACCGTCATGGAGATACCGCTGGAAGGCAGGCGATACACTCTCTCCGCCGAGCAAATGCGGAGCGGCGATGTCGAATTGAACGGGATGTTGCTCAAGCTCGACGAGGGGGGCGATTTTCCGGCCATCGAAGGCGCGGCGACCGCCACGGGATCCGTGTCGTTCGCGCCGGGTACGACCACTTTTCTGACAATCGGGAGTTCACGGAACGCTGCTTGTGGCAGTTCGTAAAGGAGATTTGAGAATGGCGTCGCCGTGGCGTAGCCGAAGCTTCGTCAGCCCAGTCAAAATTGCTTGCGCTAAAAAAGAAAGGGGCGAAGACTAGATCGCTTCAGTCATGCGATGGAGCCGCCCATGACCGCCAACGGGAACTCTTCCGATCCGGCACTCCACAACCTGGAAGCCCTGCTCCCCGACTTGGCTGATCTCTACAAGGACGTGCATTCGCACCCAGAACTGTCGATGCAGGAGACGCGCACTGCCAAGCTGGCGGCGGACAGGCTTACTGCCGCGGGCTTCGAAGTGACGTCGGGCGTCGGAAAGACGGGGGTAGTGGGCCTCCTTCGCAACGGCGACGGCCCGACCGTCATGCTGCGCGCGGACATGGACGCGCTACCCGTTCAGGAAGCGACAGGCCTCCCCTACGCGAGCACGGCGACGGCCACCGATCGAGACGGCAATACGGTCCCGGTATCGCATATGTGCGGCCATGACATGCATGTGACCTGGCTGGCGGGTGCCACCAAGTTGCTCGCGGAAGCCAAGACGTCTTGGCGGGGTACGCTGATGGCGGTCTTCCAACCGGCGGAAGAAACGGCAGAAGGTGCTCAGGCCATGATCGACGACGGCTTGTTCAAGCGCTTTCCGAAACCTGACGTCATTCTCGGTC
>NZ_JADPJQ010000117.1:11484-12779 GCF_023073515.1 Bradyrhizobium sp. 17
AAGCGATTACGCGCTCCTCGACGAGAAGACGCTGAGACCGCGCCCGAATTATTGGGCTGCGTTGTTGTGGCGCAAGCTGATGGGGACGACGGTTCTGGACTCCGGCGTCGAGATCGCCGAGGGGCAGCATGTCTACGCGCACTGCCTGCGCGGCGTGCCCGGCGGCGTCGCCCTGCTTGTCCTAAACAATTCAAACAGTGAGACCGTCATGGAGATACCGCTGGAAGGCAGGCGATACACTCTCTCCGCCGAGCAAATGCGGAGCGGCGATGTCGAATTGAACGGGATGTTGCTCAAGCTCGACGAGGGGGGCGATTTTCCGGCCATCGAAGGCGCGGCGACCGCCACGGGATCCGTGTCGTTCGCGCCGGGTACGACCACTTTTCTGACAATCGGGAGTTCACGGAACGCTGCTTGTGGCAGTTCGTGAAAGAGATTTGGGAATGGCGTCGCCGTGGCGTAGCCGAACCTTCGTCAGCCCAGTCAAAATCGCTTGCGCCAAAAAAGAAAGGAGCGAAGACTGGATCGCTTCAGTCATGCGATGGAGCCGCCCATGACCGTCAACGGGAACTCTTCCGATCCGGCACTCCGAAACCTGGAAGCCCTGCTCCCCGACTTGGCTGATCTTTACAAGGACGTGCATTCGCATCCCGAATTGTCGATGCAGGAGACCCGCACTGCCAAGCTGGCGGCGGACAGGCTTACTGCCGCGGGCTTCGAAGTGACGTCGGGCGTCGGAAAAACGGGGGTGGTGGCGCTCCTTCGCAACGGCGACGGCCCGACCGTCATGCTGCGCGCGGACATGGACGCGCTACCCGTTCAGGAAGCGACAGGCCTCCCCTACGCGAGCACGGCGACGGCCACCGATCGAGACGGCAATACGGTCCCGGTATCGCATATGTGCGGCCATGACATGCATGTGACCTGGCTGGCGGGTGCCACCAGGTTGCTCGCGGAAGCCAAGACGTCTTGGCGGGGTACGCTGATGGCGATCTTCCAACCGGCGGAAGAAACAGCTGAAGGTGCTCAGGCCATGATCGACGACGGCTTGTTCAAGCGCTTTCCGAAACCTGACGTCATTCTCGGTCAGCACGTCATGGTGGGGCCTGCGGGCACCGTCGCCGGTCGCCCCGGCGCGATCACCTCCGCTGCGGACAGCCTGCAGATCCGGCTTTTCGGACGTGGTGCGCACGGCTCGATGCCACAGGCCAGCATCGACCCCGTTGTCATGGCCGCCTCGACCGTGCTGCGGCTACAGACGATCGTCTCGCGTGAGGTGGCGGCCGCCGAAGCGG
>NZ_JADPJQ010000117.1:12789-13286 GCF_023073515.1 Bradyrhizobium sp. 17
GGTCGCCGGTCGCGCCGGCGCGATCACGTCCGCTGCGGACAGCCTGCAGATACGACTGTTCGGACGTGGTGCGCACGGCTCGATGCCACAGGCCAGCATCGACCCCGTCGTCATGGCCGCCTCGACCGTGCTGCGGCTACAGACGATCGTCTCGCGTGAGGTGGCGGCCGCCGAAGCGGCCGTGTTGACGGTGGGTGTCCTGCAAGCCGGTACCAAGGAGAACGTTATTCCCGACGAGGCGATCATCAAACTCAACGTGCGGACCTTCGATGCCGGAGTGCGCACGCGCGTGCTGGCGGCCATCGAGCGGATCGTCAAAGCCGAAGCGGCTGCTTCGGGGGCGCCTCGCCCGCCCGAGATCACGACCCTCGATCATTATCCTCTCAACGTGAACGATCAGGAAGCCAGCAAACGGGTGGTGGATGCATTCCGCGGGCATTTCGGCACCGAGCGCGTCCGGGCGACGGGGCCGGCCCCTGCCAGCGAGGACTTCGGAT
>NZ_JADPJQ010000117.1:13296-13628 GCF_023073515.1 Bradyrhizobium sp. 17
GGGCCATCGAGCGGATCGTCAAAGCCGAAGCGGATGCTTCGGGGGCGCCTCGACCGCCCGAGATCACGACCCTCGATCATTATCCTCTCAACGTGAACGATCAGGAAGCCAGCAAACGCGTGGTGGATGCGTTCCGCGGGCATTTCGGCACCGAGCGCGTCCGGGCGACGGGGCCGGCCCCTGCCAGCGAGGACTTCGGATCTTTCGGCGCGGAGTGGCACGTTCCCTCGGTTTTCTGGTTTGTCGGCGGCACCGGTAATGCGTAAGCGTCGTTCTCAGGCCACGGCTTTGAGGGATTGCGCGCGATAGGCCCAGGGAAGCAGCTGATCGAT
>NZ_JADPJQ010000117.1:13638-118120 GCF_023073515.1 Bradyrhizobium sp. 17
CCCCTCCGTTTTCTGGTTTGTCGGCGGCACCGACCCGGAAACTTATGCGAAGGCGAAGGAAGCCAACCGGCTCAACGAACTTCCCGTGAACCACAGCCCGAAATTCGCACCCGTTCTTCACCCGACGCTGCAAACCGGCGTCGAGTCGCTGGTCGTCGCGGCACGCGCTTGGTTGCCAGCATAGTAGGCCCAGACATGGTGGACGAGCTTTCGCTTGCACTCGATCTGGTCGGCACCTTCGTCTTCGCGCTGAGCGGGGCCTTGGCCGGGGTCAAGCGAGGGCTGGACCTGTTCGGGGTTCTGGTTTTATCGTTCGCAGCGGCGAACTCGGGAGGTATCACGCGCGACCTCCTGATCGGTGCGGTTCCGCCCGCCGCGTTCCACGATCTGCGCTATCTCGGCATCTCCCTTTTCGCGGGTCTCGTCACCTTCTACTGCGCGTCCTTGATCGTGCGGCTATCAAACGCGATCCTGTTGTTCGACGCGGCGGGCCTCGCGTTTTTCGCCGTCGCGGGCGCATCGAAAGCGCTCGATCACGGACTTAGCCCGGTCATGGCGGTCGTGCTCGGCATGGTGACGGGGATCGGCGGTGGTATGGCGCGAGATGTGCTGCTCACGGAGATCCCGACCGTGCTGCGCGCCGAACTCTATGCTGTCGCGGCACTTGTTGCGGCGACCGTCGTCGTGATCGGTCACTCCCTGCAGTTGCCAGTAGCGCCGGTGACGATTGCCGCCTTGGTCCTGTGCTTCGGCCTCCGCGTCATGGCAATTCGGTACAGATGGCAGCTTCCCGTCGCGAAGTTCGCCAAACAGTCCGATCTGAGCGCTAAGGATCGGAACAATCCCGAGAGTTTCTGACCACCAGATGCCGAGCGGTGCGCGGCGCCACAGAACCGAACCGAGAGGAGTTGCCAGATGACCGGTTACAAGGTGGGATACTTCGTCGGAAGCCTTGCTACCAAGTCGATCAATCGCAAACTCGCGCGGGCGCTGACGAAGCTGGCGCCTGCGAGCCTCGAATTCACGGAAATATCGTTCAAAGACCTTCCTCTCTACAGTTACGATTACGATGCCGACTTTCCGCCCGTTGCGCGCGCATTCAAGGACGCCGTCAGCGCGGTCGACGCGTTGCTGTTCGTTACTCCGGAATATAACCGGTCGATTCCGGGCGGCCTGAAAAATGCCATCGACTGGGCAAGTCGGCCTTACGGGACCAATTCGTTCACGCACAAGCCTTCCGCGGTCATTGGGACCTCCCCGGGAGCGATCGGGACGGCGGTAGCGCAGCAGAGCCTCCGCAGCGTTTTGAGTTTCTGCAATTCGCCGCAGATGAATGCGCCGGAAGCCTATATCCAGTTCACACCCGGCCTGGTCACCGACGAGGGTGAGGTGACGGTCGGGTCGACCGAGGAGTTTCTGCGCAATTATATGGCCGAATTTCACGCGTTTATCGGGCGGGTTCTGTCGGGTCGTCCAGAGGATAGTTGATCCGCCAATCTTTTGGTGGATTATGGGCGGCGCCTCGATCTCCGGCGAGGCGGCGGCGCGCTGGATCTTGCAACCAAAGCAGTCGCTGAAGGTTCGTTCTGGAAGAGTTGCCAAGGTGTCGGGATCTGGCGTGGCGATCACCCTTTCAGAGGCTAATAAACTGGTCGACGGCGCTATTCGTCGAGCAAGGTCGATTTCCGCGCATGTGAGCGTCTCTGTGTGCGATCCGTCCGGTCATCTGATCGCTCATCAGCGCATGGATGGCGCATCGGCCGACGCCTCGTGGGGGTCGATTGGTAAGGCCGTGGCCTCGGCGGAGGAGGGGCGCCCCAGCGGAGAAGCCCTGTCCGGCCACGAGCCTTTTCCCCAGACCGGTTTGGTGACGGCCATGGGCGCGCCGCATCTCAGGCGGCCCGGTGGTCTGCCTGTCTTCATAGACGGGGCGCTGGCAGGAGCGATCGGTGTAAGCGGGGCTGGCACCAATTCTGATGATGAAGATTGCGCGCGGGCGGGAGTTGCCGCTCTCGCTCCCAAATGAAGATGGACTATAGCGTGCATCGGCCCGGCCCGCATTCTACTGGGCAGGACGACTTGCGGAGCGCATCGCGCTCGCGGCTGAGGTCGTCGACCTTCGTCCGCATCCTCGAGAGCAGCAGTTCGGCCGAAGCGGTCGCGACGCCGGACCGCTGCAGCATCTGGATTTCGCGCTCCTGGGCGCGGATCTGCCCGCGCATCCGCGCCTCGGCCCGCATCACCGCAGCGTTGGCGCTCAGGCACTCGGCCGCCTCGCCAGCGGCCACGCCGTCGTCGGAGAAAACGAACGGCAGAGCGACATAATAGGTCACTTCAGACATCTGCCTCATCCTTGCGTTCGCGCGGCCCTGGGAGCCGCACGCGGGCGTAGCCGGTCGACACCTTCCCCCGGAGTTCGTCGAGTTGGGCTTCGAGAAAGTCGGTGGCGACGATGCGAGCGACCCCGGTCCGGGCAAAGACCATGTCGGCATGTCGGCGATGCACTGTTCCGACGGCTGCCCTGTATTCCGTCGCGAAGACGACGATCGCCAAGCGAGCGCCGCGAGCTTTGGCCCGCAAGTCGTCTATGGACGGCGGTCGGACACCATAGACGTAGTTCTCGATCACCTCGATCTCCGCGAGGGTCGGAAAGCCCTTGAGGGGTTTCGGACGACCGCGCTCCCGAAACGTCGTGACACGCGGAGAAGCCAACGCATGAAAAAGCAGGCTTGCTGCCGGTGCTCCCGGCTCGATCCCGCGGACCCCTTCGCGCGCGAAGTCTTCGAACCCTGGAAAAGACCGGTCTATTCCGCTCAGGTGCTTGGACAGCTCGGCGGGCAGATCTTTCGCGGACAGGTCGATCCCGTGGTGCTTGAAAAGGGTCGCCCAGCCTAGGGGACCGAGACGTTGGACGACCGCCTTTACCCCTGAAAGCAGACTGACCTTGGGCTTGTCTGCCGTTTCGACGAAACGCCGTGGTGCGTCGTTGTCCATCGAAAGACCCCCCAAATCGATCAAGAATTGTCGATACAGAAAAGAAAATTCGAAATGCTGCGGTCCGACGCACTTGGACGGTCAAACCCGACCGTTCTTGGCGAAATGTGCCTGGTCGGCGTTCCAGAAAAGCTTCCGAGCGCTCCTGGATCATAGTTGCGTTCCCTTGACACAACAACCCAATTGTTGCCCAATGCCATTGGGAAGATTGCGGACGCTGCTATCGGGGGCAATATGTGGGGGCTTTTGCGCGCCGTCGCGCCGCTGACGTTGTCGGCTGCGCTCATGTCATGCACGAGCATGTACTATATTCACGATCCTGCATCCGGCGTGATATCCGCGGGGCAGCTTCCCGATTTCCTGAAATCCATCCGCTGCGAGATGGTGACGTTCTATGAAATCGAGCGCTCCCGCAAAGCCGCCTATGATAAACTGAAAAAGTCGGATTCGATCGAGGCGTTTCGAAGGTATTCCCACTTCAACATTGCACCGGATCTCTTCGGCGCCTTCACGCTGGAACTGAAGGTCACCGACACGGCGAACCTCGGACAGGGAACGACGTTCGACTACAAGCTGCCGCCGGACTTCGCGAAGAACGCAATCGCGCATCTCGGTCCCACGGCCGGCTCACAAGGAATATACGACCTCATCTGGGCTTTTCTGCTGAAGCAGAACGCCAAGCTTGCTCCGGGCAATGCATTGGCTCCGGACGCGCCTCGCGAGCTATGGGAAAAAGCCTGCTTCAGCGGAGCGATTCCCGATCTCGATACGCTGGAGGCCTTGGCCGAAAACCGATGGCCGGAACGGGCACGCTTCGCGCGGATGGTGGTCAACCTCAGCAAGCCGCTCGCTGCATGGCTCAGGGACAACGGCAGCCTCATGAGCGCGGGCGAACTGTTGCCTGGCAAGGACTCGGAAATGGCCGAGGCCGCGCAGATGTACTACTCCTTCGCGCTGCAGGCCAGCGCGGGTCTGGAGGGGAAGTACTCTCTCACCGCCCTCCATTGGAGCGCGCTGGCGGGACAGGCGAGCGGCTCTCTGCAACAGAACAGCAATCTTCAGATCTATATCAACGGGCCCGGCGCCGCCTACGTCAACGGCGCCAAGGCGGGCACGGCCGGCTTCGGCCCCAAGCCGGACGAATTGGGGAGCGAGAGGAAGCCGATGCACGTCACGATCGACAACCAGCCAGGCGGTGCGGGACCTGGACCGGCCGTCACGAAGGGCGGCAGGTCCGGTCGGTCGGGCGGTCGGGGCGGAGAGCAGCGCTTCCTCATCGCGCCCGTCCCCATTTTTCCGCCCGCGGCGTCGCCCTAGCGGACGCGACTACTGGAGGGGGATCTTGGCGCCAAGGTCCAGTTGCTTGCTTGTCGCGACGGTCTCATGGATGCCGTCGCTCGCCCGCACGCGTACGTCCAGCGTCGTCGCGCCCTGGATCCAGCTCGGATCGATTGCGATGCTGTGCTGTTGTGTCTCGACCGCAACGGTATTCCACTCCTTACCTCCGTTCGTGGAAATCTGAACCGTGTACTTCAGATCGGGCGGACCTTGTGCTTGCCACTGGTAGACGAGCGGGCCTTTGTCCCCCCCGTTCGGAGCCGCCGGGGCTGTCGTCTGAGGCCCAACGTTGAATGGACCGCCTTGGATCGTATTGAAATTGTTTCTGAGCAGGTTGATGAGTGCCGTCGGCTCGAGTGTCGGCGGAGTTATCGCCGGGCGCTCTGGCGACGACGATCGTACGGCCAAGGTCTTGTCCTTGAAGACCAGTTCGAGCCGCGCGATATCGCCGGCGTAGGGCACCTCCCCGCTGACCACGCCCGTGCGTGGACTATCGGGCGATGTATCCGTGTCCAGCAGGACGGTCGCTGGTCGTTGAGCCAATAATCTTCCCTGCGAGTCGAAGGATTTTATGAGAGGCGTTTCGGAGCCGCCTGCGGCCGGCTTGGTCGTCTCGACCGATTGTTGGAATCGGTTGACTGACGAAATCGCGCCGGTTTCCCGATCCAGATTTATGCGGCCGGTGACCGAAAGCACCGGGCCGCTCACGTTGGCCGGAAGATCGGCGCTCGAAGGCGCCGCTGCAGGCGCGGGCGTACCGGTCTCCGCGGTCCTCACGATCGGGGGAGCCATGCGACCGACCATGGTGATCGGTCCGCCCGGGCCGGAAACCGAAAGCGCCGCCACTGCTCCCGGGCCCGCACCGCTGGTTTGTGCGGACAGAGGGCAGAACGTCTTGTTTTCCGCCGAGGTCCTGTTGCAGATCTCGACGTAATTGTGCGCGCTGGGCCAGACCGAGTCGCAATACGTCATCAGGTCCGCGCCCACGTCCCACGCCAAGACGCTGATCGGAGCTTGGATGGATGGGTCGCCGCGATCGAAACCGACGTAGGGATGGTCCGAAGTGCCTAGCTTGTTTTTCGGCATTTGTGCCGGCCATTGCGGATCGCCCGTCCGGTCCCAATCGCCGCAGCCACTGTTGGGATGATGGCGGCCGAAGGTGTGACCCAGTTCGTGACCGGCATACCAACCGGCATAGGACGGGCCCTTGTCCCACGGAAACAAGACGGAGGTGGCAGTGCCGGCGGGGCCGCTCCCCACAGCGGACGGATCGGGATCGGCCGGAATCGACGCGCATCCTCTCATGAAGTTTGCCAGCGACGATCCGTCGTATACGACGCCGTAATAGTGGAATAGGGCGTTCTTTCCGTTCGCGACGTCGAGCTTACGGATCGCCGTTATGGCCGCGTTGGCTTCGCCGCATGCCTCGGTGCCGGTGTCGAACACCGACGGCGCGTTCCAATCCACGACCCTGGTGTGAAACTCGAACTCCGAAGCCGGATAGGCTCTCTGTATCCATGAGACGATGGATCGGTAGTCGATGTCGCGAGGAACGTGCGTCTTCGCGTTCCGCACGTACCGCATACCCAGGAGCTCGATCCTGACCGGAGATGCTTGACCAAACTTGAGGTTCTCTTTCAGGTCGCACTTCCCGCAATCCAGAATGGCGCCGTCCGATGCTTTCACCGACGAGAGCGAAAGCGATAGGTCCCCCGGCACGGTCCAGTCGGCAGGCAGTTCGAATACAAGGCTGCGGTCCGCGACCCGCCGCTTGACGTCCAATTTCCCGTTTTGAGCCGGGTCGAGCACCGCCGTTAGCCCGCCGATGCTGTCCACGGAACGGGCCGCGCCGGCCTGACGGCGCAATTCCAACGTGCCGCGGACACCGGATGCCGTCGCAGGCGCGGCATAGTCCACGAAGATGCGCACGAAAGTCCGCTTCCCGGCGATCAATCCGACGGAGTTTCGATGGTCCTGAATGCCCTGCGTGATCTCGATGTGCTGCACCTCGACGCGAGGCCCGGCCGCAGCCGCGACCTGCGCCAACATGCAAGACGTTCCTAAGGCGATGCTGACAGCGAAAGAACCGGTCTGATATCCCGCTCGGGTCATAGGAAAGCTCTCCACCGCCTGGGAAATCCGAAGCCGCAAAAGCCTGGTATCCGTTGGCACAAAGAGGGTTGGCCTACTTAGAGTAGTCCAATGGAGCATATTCGACCATTCGCTGGCGGGTCTATCGTTTATTGTCGAGTTTTCCCGATCATCGGGAATGGGCCTGTTGGCCGGCACGTGGCATCAACATCGTCGATCCATGCCTGGCGTGCAGTTGCCGATGCTGAGATCCCCGCAAATGGGCTCCTGAAGGTCGGCGACGCGGGCGGCTCCGGACATGAACGATTTCGACCGAAGTCTGCACATGCTGCGGTCTCTTGAGATCACCGACGAGGTATTCGCCGGCGACCACACGGGCCGAACTTCGCGTTCGAAATGATGCGATGGAATTGATGAAGGCCAGGCACACGTTGACGAACCAGCATCGTGCCCTCGAACGTCTTTTGCCTACTGGCCTCAAATTGATACGCGACGATGCTCCGCAAGCCGCCCAGGACCCGCGACATCCGATAGACGCTTCACCCAGATTGTGGACGACCTTACTTCGTGGCACCATTTTTTGCGGGCCGCTGCGGCATTGCGGGAAAGGTGCTGAGCGCCCGCGCTCGGTCAGAACGCTTGAGGGGCGGCCGTCACTTGCGGAAACGAAGGTACGAAGATAATTTGCAATCCTCTGTTGCCGTGTTTCGAAGTCGCTACCAACTTGCAGATCGGGATTGCGATGAGATGTCTTGCCGCCCCCTTGCGCTATCTCTTGTTGCTGGTTTGCGCTCAATTAGTTCTCTGTCATTCAGCATTGTCCCAGCAGCCGCCGTCGTCGAGCGGCCCCGCGCTGCCGCAAGCGCAGAGGGCGGAAGATGGCATCGAGCGCGCGAAAACCGAGTTGGCCGAAGCGAGAGCGTCGCTCGGCTCCTCAAATGCGCAAGTCATGTCGAAGGTCGACGAATTGGTGGATCTTCTCGATCGTCGTGGACGCGTTCAGGAAGCGGAAGCCGCGCTGCGGGAATCGGCGGACGCCAATGAAAAGGCGCAGGGCGAGGAGGCTCCTGCGACTCTCCAGACCAAGGAGAAGCTGGCCGCCTATCTTCGCCGGCAGGGAAAGTACACCGAGTCGGAAAGGTTGCTCAGGGAATCGCTCGCGACGAGGCGCTCCGTGCAGGGCGCGGAACACTCCGACACTCTGCGGACTGCGAATTCGTTGTCGGGACTCCTTCGGGTCGAAGGAAAGTTCGGCGAGGCTGAACGTCTGATCGAAAAGGAACTGGAGATTCGTCGGCGCATCCAAGCAAACAAGCACGCAGATACGCTGACCGCTATAAACAACCTCGCGACCATCTATTTCGAGCAAGGGCGGTATGACAAAGCGGAACCATTGCTACGCGAGAACCTCGAGGCGAGAAAGCTAACGCTCGGAGATCACGACCCCGCGACGCTGCGGAGCATGAACAATCTCGCTTCCGCCAACAGGCTATTGAAGCGAAACGCTCTCGCGGAGCCTCTTCTCAGGGAAGCGCTCGAGTTGCGTCGGCGCTACCTGGGACCCGAGCATCCCGACACGCTCAGCAGCATGAACAATCTGGCGCTGGTGCTCAGGGACGAGAAGAAGTTCGCCGAGTCGGAAGAATTGCTCGGCACCGTGTTGGCGGCACGAAGGAAGTCGCTTGGAGACGACGATCCCGACACGCTACTGATCATGAACAATCTGTCGGTTCTGTTCCGGATGAAGGGAGAGTACGGCGCGGCCGAGGATCTGCTCGGTGAAGCCCGCGAACGAAGCGTGCGCAGGCTCGGGTCCGAAAATCCGCTGACGATGGCGATCCTGACGAACAGCGTGCTGAACAGCATCGCAGCCCGGCAACTCGCAAAAGCGGCTTCGATCGAGAAGCGGATCGAGCAGTCTTTGCTTTCCTACCTGGGATCGGAATTGTACAGCACGGAGGCGGTATCCGCCCGACGACAACTCGTCCACGGGCAGGCGAGCTTCCAAGACGTCGCCATCAGTTTCGCGCTCATTCCCGACGCCGACGACGATGCCATTCTAAACGCGGCTTCGATCGTACTGCATTTCAAGGGGCTCGCCACGGAAGAGAATGCGTTCCTGTCGCATCTGATGCGCGAACGAAGCGATCCACGCATCCGTGCGCTCGCGCAGGACATCTCCGCGCTCCACAACAAGCTCTCCCTCGCGTTCCAGATGGGCCAGAGGCGCGAAGTCTTGAGCGAGCTCTCGTCGCAGCTGGACCGCAAGGAACTGGAGCTGGGAGGCATCAGCCGCGAGTTCACGCAAGCGCTGCAATCGCGTACCGCTACCACCGGGGACGTGCGCGCGAAGTTGGACCCGGAGGATTGCCTGCTGGAAATAAGGCAATACCGCCCCGTGGACTTCGTGTCCGGGGAAGGCGGGGAGCCCCGCTTCGCCGGGATTTTCCTCGAACGCTCCGGCCGCATCCAGATCAGGGATCTCGGATCGGTTGCGGCTTCGAGGGATTCCGTTGCGGCGATGAGCGACAAGAAGCCGGACGACGACAATCTGAAAGCCGCCAACCGGCGATTGCACGACCAGTTGCTCGCTCCGTTCGCAACCGAATGGAAGCAGAAACGCAGATTGTACGTCGCCCCGGACGGAATTCTCTATTTGGTCCCGTTCGGCGCCCTCGCCGACCGGACGGGACTGCGTGTGGTGGAGATGAAGGACGTACGTCTGCTTCAGACCGCACGAGATGTCCTGCGCGCGCCCGCGGAAAGGATGGCGCAAGGTCTCGTCGCCATGGGAGGCATCGATTTCGGTCCGCCACCGCGGGACGACGTGAAACCGGCCCCGGAGGTGCCCGCGCGTAAGGCAACCGCCGTCAACGAGGCCTCGGGCGCGGTCGCCTATGCGCGCGAAGCCGGCACCGACGCCGTGCGCGGCGGCTTCGGTCCGCTGATCTTCAGCAAGCCCGAAGTGGAGGGCATCGGCATGCTCTACCGTCTGAGCCGGCCGGACGAACCCGCGCCACAGATCGTGACGGGCGCGGAGGCCACCAAGGCCAGGTTGCTGAGCCTGCAGCGGCCCCCCCGCGTTCTCCATCTCGCCACGCATGCCTTCTTCAGGCCGTCCAGACAGCCGGCCGATCTACCTCTTCTGCTGTCGGGCATCGCCGTCGCGCGCGCGAACGACACGCTTACCGACAAGTCCGCCGCCGGGCTTCTCTACGGGATCGAATTCCTGGACATGAATCTGGAAGGCACGGAGCTCGCGGTGCTGTCGGCATGCGCGACGGCTCAGGGGCAGATAGACTACGGTGAGGGAGTCTCGGGACTGGTGCAGGCGCTGAGAACGGCTGGAGCGCGGACGGTCATCGTGACCCTTCGTCCCGTGGAGGACGAGGCTGCCGAGGAATTCATGACGCTCTTCTATCATCACTGGCTCAGTCAGGACGGCGGCGATCCGGCCGAGGCGTTCCGCAAGGCCCAACTGGACTCCTTGGGGAGCGCGGCTCGCGCACCGGGCTCCTCTGCCTGGAGCAATTTCATCTTGATCGGAGGTTGAAAGTGCGGCTATCGCAGGTCATCGCTTGCGCCATCCACGCCATCGCGATCGTCGCGTCCGGCGGGAGCTTCGCCCAGCAGGCCGCTCCCACCGACGGAAAGACATGTTTCTGTCTTCTGCGGGACGGCCCGCCCAAGACGGTACAGCACGATTGTACGGGCTTCCGGCCGCCGAAGGCGGCGGACACCACCGCGACATGCAGGGGCGAGGATCCGACGGCGACGCCGGTGCAGATCACCGTCGCGCCTCCCTGGTCCGTCGTTGCGGACGGACAGGAGGGCTGCGCGCCATGCCGCGGCTCCAGGCGGACGATATGGGTGCCTCGCAACGATTCGGCCGACCAATGAACGGGACCCATCAAGGCTCGGGGAGCGCCCCGCCCTCCCTGTCGGACATGCTGACCGCCGCGGGGCTGTTGGTCGGCCTCGCCACCGCTTGGCTGTACATGGCGGGTTGGAACTATGCGTACAGCTATTTCGACCATTTCCGCATTCCGCTGCTGATGATCGAACTGCCGTTCGAGCACTACCTGATGTACGGAGGATCTCTGGCGACGACGTTTCCGGGCTGGACCTTCTTCCTTCTCTGTGTGCTCCTGGTGGTCGCCCTCGTCGTCCGCCGCTGCGCGCACGTCCTGGGCAGGGTCGGGCTAACGATCATCACGATCGTCATTGGTCTTTCCCTGGTCGATCTGGCCCGTTGCGGCGGAGAAGCGGCGGCCAGACATGACATCCGGATGCTCGAACGCACCGATTTCGCCGCCTTCCCCAGGGTTCAATTCGTTCTCGACGTTAAATCCGAGGCGCAAAAGGCGATCGGCGACGTCGCGACGGCGGACTGCGGTCGCCTCGTGGCGTCCGGTAAGGAAAGGATGTTCATCATCAGACCGATCAAGGGCGCTCCGACGGCCTCGCTGCCGACCATCGTCGTATCGGCGAAGAGCGCGGAGGTATTCGTCATCACCGCCGAATATTCGAGCTGCAAGTAGCGGCGGAGCGTTGGGGCGGCGGGGCGTCGCGGGAGAGGTAAAGGTCCGACGCCGGCGCGGGTGGTGGAAAGCGTTTACCATCCGCTCGATTCCTGTTGAGCTGCTGCCGCCGATCCGGTACATACCATCGGTACACGCAACCCACCGCGGTTGTCCGGAAACGCTGATTTAACTGCAGTTTTCGAGGGTCCTTGGACCCCGGCGGAGAATCCCTCCCTCTCCGCCACCTTTTAACTGCCGCCCCTCAATATCAGTAACCAGCCACGTCCACTAAGGCCGGAGATCGCACGGTTTTGCGAACTTGGTCGCTCCTTACGGTAACAAGCCCTAGGGATATCAATAGCCTCGACCAGACTACGAATCTGAGGGTCGGACGTTCGAATCGTTCCGGGCGCGCCATTTTCGAATACGCGATCGACGCCGATTTCCCGCATCCATTCGTTTCGTCCGCAGGCGGCGCACCCGTTTCGGCGCGATGACAATCAATTGCACTGTTCGGGATTCTGCGTACCGCCGACAAAGCCCGCTTTAGCGCCGCCCTACATCTTGCGCCGCCGGATCCGAACCAAGCCCCTTGCTCGTCAGCAAACGGTTGAACTGATCGGCGGAAAAAAGCTGCCCGTCCGGAGCCGTGATCGACACCACAAAACCATTCACCGCATGCTTGCGGGCCAGGATCACCGCAACGATCGCGCTGTCACGGAAATCCACGGTGCGGCAGTCGTCTTTTACAGCTTCGATGATGAATGTCATTTGGCCCACGACCACCGTTGGCACGCGCCAATTGCGCGCCCGGCCACTCAATCCCGTATCGGTGAAAATGATATTGCCGACAAGCCGGCTATTGACCCGATTGAACCGCAACCATACCCATATTGGGGGAACAGCAGACCGGTCCTGCCTCACGCGTGGTGCGCCACGGATACATAGAACCGGCTTGTGGGCGTCGGACCGGACATCTGTAGAAGCGGGGACTGGTGATGGTTGGTACGACTGAAGGCGAGGACATCGCGTCGGATTTGATCCGAACCGTCTCCCGCCACTCGTTGGCCTACATGCTGTGCGCAGCCAGCGAAATGTTCCGCCACTACGATTTCGATCCGCTGGACTTGATGATCATTCATGCGGTCCTGAACGCCAACGTTCTCAAGATCATGAAGACCCCCGAACTCGACCGGCAATTTGGCAGTATCCAGGCGGTGGAGCCGGACAAGATCAAGCAGGGCGTTTCCCGTGCCGCCCTGTCCCGCTTTTTCGGTCTGCCGATCGAAACCGTTCGGCGGCGCGCCGATCGCTTGAAGAAGCAAGGCATTTTCCGCGAGACCGACCAGGGTCTGATCGTAACCGAAGCCAACCAGTTCAAGTTCGGCAATAATCACGAGTTGCAGAGAACTAACATGCTCCTGGTGCGGAAATTCCTCCGTGACCTGACGGAAGCGGGCGTTGAGCTTCCCGGCGGGATTTGATGGACCATTGGCGCTTCCGAATCGGGACCGCACCAGACGGTGCGCCATTCATCATCCGGCTTTCACGCGCTCTTCGGCCGAAAAGCGACGATGGATCCGCTTGGCTCGTCTTCGCGCATTGCCGCCTCGATTGCCTTCGCCAACGCAGCCTGGTCGAATGGCTTTGATAAACGCGGCAGGCTGGATCGTTCGTTGCTGGGAATCTCTGCGTATCCCGTGCTCAGGAGGATGACCGTCCCGGGGCGCTCCGCGGCGACAGCGCCGGCCAGCTGCAGTCCAGTCATCCCAGGCATGGCAAATTGTCCTCCCCTGACGACGCCGAATCATCCTCGGCACCAAGATCGTTTCCGCCTGACAGGGACCGCGCCGATGAGCGGCCGCGACATCCGTACCTCGTCAGACGAGAATCAGTTGAGAATAATACCGGCCGCGAGCCTGCGCCGCAAAGTGGCAGCAAGTCGGCTGTTTCCCGCATAAGATGTAGGTCGCGCGACCGCCCGTGATACGCGAGGGGCACGTCACGCGCTGCTGCGCCGGCAAGAGCGTGGTGCTCTATGAATGGTAAGATCCAGGCACGCTCGGCCGGCGGTGTAAGGTGCAGCACGCAACATCACTTGTAATCTGCTTCACACGCAAATGCGCCCAATGACGCTAGACAAAACAGGTCGCGCCTTCGCGCGGCCTGTTCGGAGCTGGCGATGATGGCTGCACTGGCAAAGGCGATATCCCGCGCGACGAGAACCAACGTTGATGTCGAAACTCTGAAAGTCCTCGTGATCTTTTCGGGCGCGGGCTTGCTGCTCTCTCTCGTGGCCGCAATGATCTACGGGCAGGCTGGCAACGCCGCTTTGTTTTGAGATCCGGCGCGCCGGGTCGTCGAAGCGCAAGAAAGTCTTCCGCAAGCGTCCGCGCCAACCAATAGCGGACTTTATGCATTCGGTGTCGCCCGGTATCCGGACGCACGGAACCCCTCTCCGCGCAGGGCCGTGCGTCGTCTCCTTAACGAATCGTTTACCGAGCTTCGCGGCAGCCGTAACCGCGGGTTAACCATGGATATTTACGGTGCAGCAAGTCTCTAGGCTGTGCCTGTTAGTTGATTTCGAGTCCAACCCCATGGCGTTCGGTAGAAGCGCATCTCCGCGAAGCATCGCCCCGACGGAGCCCGCGGCTTCGTGGGAAGCGCCGCGGGCTGCGGCGGCGACCCCCGACAACACCGCCCCCGCGCTGATCAAGGGATCGCTGACCCTCACCGGCGCGTTCTCTTTTCTGCGTGAGAACGGCCGGCGCATCCTGATGCTGGCGCTGGCACTCTTCGCGCTCGGCGTCGCCGTGCTGATGGTGCTGCCGGTCCGCTATGCCGCGACGGCGCTCGTCGTGGTCGATCCCCGCGAGCTGCGCGTGACCACGGACCAGGACGTGCTGCCTGGCATCGGCCAGGACGCCGCTGCGCTTCAGAGCCAGATCGAGATCGCCAAATCGGACGGCTTTCTCCGGCCCCTGATCGAGAAGCTCAAGATCGCCGACGACGAGGATATCGCAGGCGGTCATACCGACATGACGCGCCTGCTCGAAAAACTCCGCAGCCGCCTCGATATCTCGCGTCGCGGCCTGACTTACGTCATCGCCATCTCGTTCACCTCGAACAGTGCGGAGCGGGCAGCGTATTATGCCAATGCCATCGCAGAGGCGTTCGTCGCGACCCAGAGCCGCGTGCGCAGCGATGCGACGGACGAGGCGGCCGACTGGCTCAAGGACCGGCTGAAGACGCTCAGCGAGCGCCTGCGCGTCTCGGAAGACGCCGTCGCAGCCTTCCGGCTCGAGCACAAGATCCTCAATGCCGGCAAGGATTCCACCACCCAGCAATTGCGGGTGACCGACCTGAACCAGCAGGTCTCCGCGGCTCGTGCGCGCACCGAGGAAGCCAAGGCGCGTTACGAGCAGGTGCAGCGCGATCTCAAGGCCAATGTCGAAGGTCCGGTGAAGCAGGATCTCCTGAGCATGCTGCGCGCGCAGCGCTCGACCCTGAACGACCAGATCGCACAGAAGAAGGCGGTCTACGGCGACCGCCATCCTGATCTTGCGATCTCCTACAGCCAGTTGGCTGACATCAACAGGCAGATCGAGGTCGAGCGGAAGAAGAACATCGACACCGCGAAGTCCGAATACGAGGCCCAGCTCGAGCAGCAGGCCGCGCTGGAAAAGCAGCTCAAGGCGGTCGAGACGCAGATGCTGGTGGACGGCCAGGCGCTCGTGAAGCTGCAGGAGCTGCAGCGCGATGCCGATGCCAACAAGAACATCTACGAGCAGTTTTTGTCGCGGTTCAAGACGACCAACGAGCAGCGTCAGCTTCAGAGCTCGCAGACCAAGATCGCTTCGCCCGCGATCCCGCCGCTGCGCTCGACGCGTCCGCCGCTCGCCCTGCTGCTCGCCGCGCTCGCGATCGGCTCGCTGCTGACGTCAACCGCTACGGTTGCGGCGATGACGAGCATGTCCGACAAGTCCGATCCTGCCGAGGCTCCGGCTCGAACGCCCACGCGTGCGGAGGCCAGGGAGACGCCGAAGCGGCAAGCCAAGCGTCCGGCTCCGGCCGTGCAGCAACCCGAGGCGATGCCGAACCTTCCGGTCTGGTCCCGCATTCCCGAACTGATGTCGGGAGCTGCGCCCAACACTGTCTGGCAACGACCGATTGCCGCCCCAGCCGAGCTCGATCTCGGCGCTTACTTGCGTCCGCTGCTCGAGCGTATCGATCGTGCCCCGGTGCGTGGCTGCAAGGTCGCCCTCGTGCTGTCGGTCGGCAAGAGCGCCGGCGGCAATACCGTTGCGCGCTCGCTCAACCGCGCGGCCGTCAATCGCGGCATGATGAGCGTGCTGATCCGGCTGCAGCCGGAATTCGCGGGCGCCCAGCCGCCGGTGACCGAATGGCAGGACGGCTCGACCACGGCAGGACTCCAGTCGATCGACGAGCTGCTGAGCGCCGGCAGGAAGGCCGATGCGCGGCCGGAGGACGACATTCGCTCGGAGTTCGACCTGATCATCGTCCATGCGAACAATCTTGCCTTGCAGCCAGATGCGATCGCGCTCGCCGCGCACGCGGACCTGATCATCCCGGTGGTGCGCGCCGGCGAGCTCGGTTCGGCGGCGATGCGACGGGTGACCGCCGCGCTGTCGAAGTACGACACCGTGCCGACCGGTCTCGTCGTCAATCATGCGCCCGCCGGCTCTGCCGCGCCTCACCCTGACGGCGGTGCGCTTAGCAGGGCGGTTTGACGATGGCGACGCCGTGCCGTCGTCTGCTCCTTGCCACGATCTTGCTATCCACGATCTTGATGCCAACGTCGCTCGCCTCCGCGACATCGGCCGAAACTTGCGTACCTGCCTCGCAGACCGTCGCGCCGCACAGGCTCGCCGCACTGTCGCGCGGGTTCAATGCCGACGGCTGGATCAATGGCGAAAAATCCGCGCCTCCAACTCGCGAATTGCTGCAGCAGCTTCGCAAGGCGGGGATGAGTCATGTCCGCTTGCCGGTGCCGGCCGAGCGCGTGATGCTGCGCTTCGCTTCGAAAGCGGAACGCGATGAGACGCTGCGTGCGCTCGACAAGGCATTGAAGCAGCTCATCTCGCTCGGCTATTCAATCTCCGTCGATCTTCATCCCGGCGATCGTTTCAATCGCCTGCACAAGGACGACGCCGACGCCTCGCTGCGCGAGCTGGAGGATGCGTGGGGCACGCTCGCCCGGGTCATTCAATCGTTCCCGGCCGACCGCGTGTTCGCCGAGCTGCTCAATGAGCCCGACATCGAAGCCGGCAGATGGCAAAAGCAGGTCGAAACGCTCGCCGCCTTCGTTCGCCAATTGCTTCCCGCGACCACGCTGATCGTCGGCCCGGTCGACTGGCAACGCGCGGACTCGCTGCCGCGGTTTCGCCCGTTGCCGGATCCAAACGTCGTCTACGCCATCCATTTCTACGATCCCATGGTGTTCACACACCAGGGCCACTGGGACGTGCAGGATCCGCTGCACGACATCACGGATCTGCGTTATCCGATCAGCGCCGGCGATCCCGGGGTTCAGGCGCTCCGCCGGGATTTGCAGGACAGAGGCGCGACGAAGGCGCTCCTCATGCTCGACACGGCGATTGCCGCCGCCAGGGACAAGCCGGATGTCAGCCGCTGGCTCGCGCCCGCGGTCGCGTGGCAGCAGCAATTTTCGCGGCCGATCATCATCAACGAATTTGGCGTGTTGAAAGCCGCGGCGCCCCGGGACAGCCGCGTACGCTGGCTCGCGGCCGTGACCGCATATGCGCGGGCGCATTGCTGGGGCTGGGCGCATTGGGAGCTGGCGCAGGGATTCGGCCTGCTCGAAAACGGGACCGGCAAGCCCGATCCCGACGTCATGCGCGCGCTGTTCGGCGCCGCGAAGCCGGGCCGCCGCTGAAGCCGGTCCGTCATCGTTAACGAATCCTTACGCATCCTGCCGCTATCGTGGCCGCCGCGCTGCGCCAAAGGACGAGTCATGAGTGGCGGGACCTCACCGCATCTTCAAGCCGTGCAGGCGGGCTGTCCCGAGCCTTCGCGTTCGCCTTCACGTTCGCCTTGGCGCGAGCTGATCCCGACGCTCTGCATCGCCATCGCAACCATCGGCTTTGTGCCGGTCCTGCACGGGGCGAGCCCGGTCCTGTCCCTGACCGTCGAAGTTCTCGTCGCCATCGCCATCGTGGTTGCGGCTCCAACCTACGCGCCGGCGATCGCGATCTTCGTCCTGTTCTTCCAGAACCTGTTCGTCTCGATCCTGTCGCCGCTGATTTCGGCGCCGTCCGACCTGGACTTCATCAAAGGCTATAATTTTCTCGTCTGCTCCGTGATGTGGCTGACGACATTTGGGCTCTACGTCGCCGGCCAAAGGAACCGGTCGACTGAGGTCAATCAGATCATGCGCTGGGGCGTCGTGACCCTCGCCGTGGTGTCGTTGTATTTCGCGATCGGCTTCGTCCAGGACGGCCAGGCGGCAACGGTCTATCTGCGCAACATCGTGCTGCCGCTGTTCCTGTTTCAGCTCTCGCTGCTGACGGCCGCGACCTATGAGGTTCGCGCCACGCCGTTCCTGGTGACGCTTGGAGTCATTCTGATCCCGTGCGGATACGTCGAGTTTGCGTTTCGGGATTTCTGGCTGGCCGTCACCAACGGCTACACGTTCTGGGGTTTCGACGAGCTCAAGGCGGCCCGCTCCGGCGCTTGGGAAGCCGAGATGCGCGCCACCGGCAACGTGCCGGTCGATCTGAAGGATCGCTTCAGCTTCGACTTTCTCAATACGCCCCTGCTCGAAGGGTTCGGCGTGTCGAAGATCCTCCGCATCCACGGGCCGAATATGCACCCGATCAGCTTCGCGTACGGGATCGCGTTTTTCGGGCTTTTCCTGTTTTCGGTAGGGCGTCCGGTTCTGGCCCTCGTGGCGTTGCCGCTGCTGATCGTTTGCAGCGTGAAGGGAGCGCTCATCGTGGTGGTGTTCGTCGCCACGGCCTGGATATCGACCCGTCTGCTCGGCGCCTTGGTGACGCTATGGCTCGGCTTCGTGGCCTTGATCGTGTTTGCAATTGTCGCGATCCGCGTCGGCTTGCAGATCGGCGACTATCACGTCCTCGGCCTCATGGGCGGCTTGAACGGATTTCTCGAAAAGCCGTTTGGCCGCGGCCTGGGCGTCGGCGGAAATCTGTCGGACGATTATTTCTCGATCGACTGGAGCGCCGCGCAGGCCGCCGGAACGACCAACGGCGCCGTCGAGAGTGCGATCGGGGTCCTGCTGTACCAGATGGGCATCGCCGCCCTCGTTCCGCTGGCGTTTCATTTCGCGGTGGCGCTGAAGGCCTGGCGTCTTTATGCGTTCTCCGGATATCTGACGCAGGGGCTCGCGGGCTTCGGCGTCATGGTCGTGCTGCTGAATGGATTGTTTCAGGAAGAGGCCTTGTTCGCGCCGCTGGCGCTGGGGCTCATGCTCTCGCTCACCGGACTGGTCATCGGCAGCCAGATCAGGGCGCAGACGGTCTCCGTTCCGGATGCCGATCCGGAGCGGCTGGCACACTACCAGCCCGCGACGTAGCCTTTAAAAGCCGTAACCTTTAAAAATTGTGCGGCAGTCCAGGCGTCACCGCCACCCCAGCGCAGGCGCCACATGCGTGAGGATCGCCTCGATGGCGTGCGCGCAATAGTCGACGCCGAGCTGGTTCGGAATCGTCAACAGCAACGTGTCCGCCTCGGCGATCGCCTCGTCCGTTCGGAGCTGCTCGATCAGCACATCAGGCTCCGCCGCATAGGAGCGGCCGAAGATCGCGCGGGTGCGCGGGTCGATGAAGCCGACCTGGTCCTCGCTGCCGCGCTCGCCGCCGAAATAGGCGCGGTCGCGATCGTCGATCAGCGCGAAGATGCTGCGGCTGACGGAGACGCGCGGCTCGCGGGGGTGGCCGGCCTCTTTCCAGGCTGCGCGATAGGTACGGATTTGCGCGGCCTGCTGCACGTGGAAGGCTTCGCCGGTCTCGTCGTTCTTGAGCGTCGAGCTCTGCAGATTCATGCCGTGCCTGGCGGCCCAGACCGCCGTGGCGTTCGAGCCGGCACCCCACCAGATCCTCTCGCGCAGACCTTCCGCATGCGGTTCGAGCCGCAACAGCCCCGGTGGATTTGGGAACATCGGCTGCGGGTTGGGTTTTGCAAAACCTTCGCCGCGCAAGATGTCGAGAAAGACCTCGGCATGACGCCGGCCCATGTCGGCGTCGCTCTCGCCGTCGGCCGGCCCGTAGCCGAAATAGCGCCAGCCATCGATCACCTGCTCGGGCGAGCCGCGGCTGATGCCGAGCTGGAGGCGCCCGCCGGCGATGAGATCGGCAGAGCCTGCGTCCTCCGCCATATACAGCGGGTTCTCGTAGCGCATGTCGATCACGGCCGTGCCGATCTCGACCTTGCTGGTCCTGGCGCCGACCGCGGCCAGCAGCGGAAAGGGCGAGGCGAGCTGGCGCGCGAAATGGTGCACGCGGAAATAGGCGCCATCGGCGCCGAGCTCTTCCGCCGCAACCGCAAGCTCGATGGATTGCAGCAGCGTGTCCGCAGCCGAGCGGGTCTGCGATTGCGGCGAGGGCGTCCAGTGCCCGAAGGAGAGGAATCCGATCTTTTTCATGGAGGCAACATATGGAGGACGGGAGGAGTTTGCGACACTTCGGCCGGAGGAAAGATGACGACCTGGGAAGCGCGTATGGGTAAGTGCCGCTCCTCGAGGGGGAAGCGGACCGAAGCAGACATCGCTGCCAGCTGGCCTTTTGGCCTAACTGAGACATGTGCGCCGCAGGATTGTTGCGTTGCAGAGCGCGTGGATATAAAAGGACGGCGGCGGCAAGATCCTCTGCAACGCCGGCTGCGCTACGCCCCTCCCCGGCATGCGGTACCTGATCCCATGACAAAAGCGCGCGCCGTGCCGATGCCCAGCAACAGCGTGCTTGCGCCGCTTTACGCGGGCGCGGACCTTTTGGACGCCTTTGCAATTCAACTGCCGGCGGGCGCCAGCGATGATGTAGAGGTGCTGGCACGCGCCGCGCTCGAGCGACAGGCGTGGTGGATTCGTGCGCTCACGCGTGTCCGCGATGTGGTGATGGCGGCAGTCGCGGTCAAATCGTCGCGCGCCGTCGGTCTTGCCGCGGCGGCGCGTGGGCCGGTTATCGGCTTCTTCCCGGTGCTGTCAAAGAGTGCGACGGAGTTGGTCGTGGGTGCGGATGACCGGCATCTCGACTTCCGCGTCACCATTCAACTTCGCGCCGATGCAGCAAATGGGCGCGAGCTGGTCGCGGGTACCGTGGTGCATTGCCATAACCGACTGGGGCGCATCTATCTTGCTACGATAGCACCGTTTCATCGCGTGATCGTTCCGGCCAGTTTGGAACAGGCGGCAAGAGCAATGAAGAATTGAGCAGGCTTGGTGGTCGTGACCGGCTGCGGTCGACCAACGAGTCGGCTTCTGGCCCCTCAGCTGACTTGCCGCGCAATCTGTCGAGGACCGCTTGTGACCCGAAGCGGACCTAAGCCGCGAGGAAAACCCCTGGCTGTTTCCGGATGTCTTTCAATCATTGGAGGTTCCCGCGTATGATGGGAGGTCACAAGAGGCCGGCCCATCACAGTACTTGGCGCCGGCCGTCGGGATGAGAATCGCGCCTGAGACGCGATCAAGAACCGGGGGATCGACATGGGTGTGGTGGGTACGACAGCGCGCTGGACGTGGATTTGGCCGGCTCTCGCCTGGGCCATCTTGTTGCTCAGCCTGGTTCTCGGCGGCGGCGGAATTGTATACGCAGCCGCCGGCGCGGCCCTGTTCGGCACGGTCTTCGCCGCCGTATACCACGCCGAGGTGGTCGCTCACCGCGTCGGCGAGCCGTTCGGCACCCTGATCCTCGCGTTAGCGGTGACCGTGATCGAGACGGCGCTCATCGTCTCGGTGATGATCGCAGCGCCTGCCGAGAAAGCCGGACTGGCCCGGGACACGGTCTTCGCGGCGGTCATGATCGTCTGCAACGGCATCGTGGGGGCCTGCCTGCTGTGGGGCGGCGTCCGGCACCGTGAACAGGGTTTCCAGGCGCAAGGCGCCGGCGCCGCTCTCGCCGTGCTCGTCGCTCTCACCAGCCTCACGATGGTGCTTCCGAACCTTGCGGCGCAAGAACTCGGCCCGCTGTACAACACCTCGCAGCTGGTGTTCGCCGCGCTTGCGTCCTTGGTTCTGTACCTGGCGTTCGTTTTCGTTCAGACGATCAGGCACCGTGACTATTTCCTGGCCGCGAAGGGTGCCACGGCGGACGAGCATTCGCCTCCTCCGGACAACAGAACGACCGGTCTGAGTGCCGCTCTCCTCGTCGTCTCCCTTGTGGCCGTCGTGGGCCTTGCAAAGGTCCTGACCCCCAGCGTGGAGAGCGCCATCGATTATCTTCAGGTGCCCAAGGCAGTCGTCGGCACGATCATCGCCGCGCTCGTTCTTCTTCCCGAGGCGGTGGCGGCCGTGAAGGCGGCCCAAAGCGACCGGCTGCAGACCAGTCTCAACCTGGCCCTGGGCTCGGCGCTTGCGACCATCGGGCTGACGATCCCCGCGGTCGCCGCGGTCTCGATCGCGATGGGTTATCGGCTCGAACTCGGGTTGGACATAAAGGATTTGGGCCTGCTGATGCTCACGCTGCTGTTGAGCGTAATCACGCTCGGGACCGGGCGCACCACGGTGCTGCAGGGCGTCGTCCACCTGGTCATCTTCGCCGCGTTTCTGTTTTTCGCGGTGGTGCCGTGATTTGCCGGAACTACGCGGCCGCTCCGAACGGTCGAATTCGGCAGGACTCGAGGAATGCCCGATGATCCGACATCTCGCGCGATTCACCGCTTTGGGCCTCCTTGTCGTCGGCCTGCAGGGCTGTGGAGAGAAGAAGAAGGAAGCGAACGAACAGCCTGTCCGCGGTCTGCGCGCCTACAAGGTCGCTGCGACAGCCGAAAGCCGTGTTCGGCGCTTTCCGAGCGTGCTGCAGCCGGCCGACGTCAGCAGCCTCTCGTTCGAGATCGGCGGGCAGTTGAAGACCGTTGGCCTCACCGTCGGCCAGAAGGTGCAACTCGGGGACGTCCTCGCCGAAATCGACCCGAGATCGCTGCAGAGCCAGGTGGACCAGGCCAGCGCCGGTGTGCAGCAGGCGCAGGCGCAGCTCGACAACGCTCAGTCGGACTTCCAGCGCAAGGAAGAGCTCCTGAAGCGGGGCGTCTCCACCCAAGCGGCTTTCGAACAGTCGAACGCCACCCTGCTCAGCTCCAGGGCCCAAGTTGACCAGGCACGGCGCCAACTCGAATTGGCCAACCAAAACCTGGACCGGAGCAAGCTGCTGGCCCCCTTCGCCGGGACCATCTCCCGGATCGAAGTCAAATCGTTTGCGCAAGTCGCTGCGGGGCAGCCGGTGGCCACGCTCTACAGCGACGACAGCTTCGAGATGTCCTTTCTGGTCCCGGCCGCGACTTTCCAGAATCTAAAGGTTGGAGCCAAGATTGCGGTCAAGGTCGCCGACAAGCCTGACCTGCCGCTCAAGGGCGAGATCAAGGAGCTCGGGTCGAAGGCGGAGCAAGTGTCGGCCTTCCCGGTTGTCGTCCGGCTCGAGAACACCGCCCCGGGTCTGAACGCCGGCATGTCGGTCGAGGTCACGATCGAAGAGCCCTTGGTCGTGGGTCGCAGCGGCTTCCTCGTCCCGCTCAGCGTGCTTGTGCCCGACGGCGGAAGGGTGCTGCAGAATACCGGGACCGTGTTTGGTTACGACGAGGCAAGTTCGACTGTGAAGAAACGCACCATCACCGTCGGCGGGATCCGGGACAATCGCCTGGTCGTCGTGGAGGGCGTCAAGCCAGGCGATATCCTGGCCTCGGCCGGGGTGTCGTACCTCGCCGACGGACAGAAGGTGAAGCTGCTTCCCTTGGAGGACGCCGCGCCGTGAATCTCCTCACCCGATTCGGACTTGCACGGTCTCGATTCACGATCATGGCCATGATCGGGCTTCTGATCGCCGGGATCGGGCTCTATCCGAACTTCCCGAAGCGCGAAGACCCCGTGATCGTCATCCGGACTGCGGTCGTGTCGGCCCTCTTCCCGGGCATGGCCCCCGAGCGGATGGAAAATCTAGTCGCGATTCCCATCGAACGAAAAGTACGCGAGCTCGCCGAGGTCAAGGACATCAGGACGCTTGCGGGCGAAGGATCCCTGACGATCTATGTCGACTTGAAGGACGAGGTCGCGAACGTCACTGCCACCTGGCAGCGGCTTCGCGACAAGATGGCCGATGCTAAGGTCGAACTGCCCGACGGCGTCGTTGGACCCTTTGTCAACAGCGACTTCGGCGACGTTGCGATCGCCACCATCGCCATCACGGGCGAAGGCTTTTCGCCGCGCGAGCTGAAGGATGCGGCCGAGGATTTCCGGAAGAAGCTGTACCAGATCGCCGGCATCTCCAAGGTCGAGCTTCACGGCGTACAGGACGAACGGGTCTGGCTCGAACTCGATACCCGGAAGTTGGCCGCGATCGGCGTTCAGGTGAACGCTTTGATCAAGGACCTACAGGGGCAGAACGTGGTGCTGCCGTCCGGCAACATCAACGCGGACGGCACGCGCCTCCTGCTGGAGACCTCCGGAGATTTCCCGAACGTGCGGGCGATCGAGACCATGCTGACCCGTGTGGGCAGCACCGACAGCCTGGTCCGGCTCGCTGACATCGTCACTGTCCGCCGGGATTACGTCTCTCCAAAGGTTAAGCCGATCTATTTCAACGGCCGTCCTGCTGTAGTCCTCAGCGTGATCATGCAGCCGGACCAGGATGTCACCCAGATCGGTGTCAAGCTCCGTACGGCGGCACGCGAATTTGAGCAGCGGCTCCCGATCGGCTTCGCCCTCTCCTTCCCCACCTACCAGGCCGATCAGGTCAGCGCCTCCGTCAATTCGGCCCTCTCCAGCGTGGCCCAGACCTTCGTCGTGGTGGCCGTGCTGGTGGTGGTCTTCTTGGGCCTGCGGGCGGGCACCATCGCCGCGATGATCGTGCCGTTCGCCGTGATGTTCTCGTTGATCGGGATGCGGGCTCTTGGGATCGCGCTTGAGCAGGTCTCGATCGCGGCGATCATCATCGCGCTCGGTCTGCTGGTCGACAATGGCGTCGTGATCGTCGAGGACATCGTGAGCCGGATCGGCCGCGGAGTGCCTCCCGAGGAGGCCGGATTGGCGTCCGGAGCACAGTATGCGCTGCCGCTCCTGATCTCTTCGATCACTACGATAGCGGCGTTCTTGCCGCTCATGCTGCTGTCCGGAGCGTCCGGCGAGTATGCGTTCTCGCTCGCGGCCGTGGTGGCGCTCACGCTTGGGGGATCCTGGATCACGGCGCTGTACATCCTTCCCGCTTTGACCGTGTGGCTCATCGGCCGGCGAGCCGGCTCCGGAACGGAGGATGCCGCGCCCTCACGGCTGCAGCGGCTCTATGCCACCGCGCTCGGCCGGGCCTTGCGCTTCTCGCCCATCGTCCTCGCCGGTTGCGTCGCGCTGGTCGTGATCGCGCTTACACAATTCCCACGCATTCCAAAGGAGATGTTTCCGCTCAGCGAACGGAGCCAGTTTCTGGTCTACATGAACATGCCTGACGGGACCGACATCTCGCAGACCGAAGCTCGCGCGCGCGAGATCGAGCGATGGCTGGGCGACAAAACGGCCAACCCTGAAATCTCCAGCCAGATCCTGTACGTCGGAGATGGCGGCCCGAGGTTCTACCTCACCTTGACCCCCGTCCCTCCGGACCCGGCGTCCGCTTTCTTCCTGGTCAATACCACGGACTATCAAGGCGCGGTGCGTGCGGCCGATCGCGCCTGGAAGTATCTCTACGCCAACCATCCGGAGGCAAGCTTCAAAATCAAGCGGCTGGCCATGGGCGCGGTGGAATCCGGCGTCGTGGAGCTCGAGATCTCGGGGTCCGATGGGGACCGGCTGCTTGGCTTCAGCGAACGGGTCCGATCCCTGCTGCAGGCGGCTCCGGACGTGCGCGAGAACGACGACGATTGGGGCAACAAGATCGTCAAGGTGGTCGTCGAGATCGACCAGGACCGTGCCCGCCAGCTCGGGGTGACCTCGGAGGAAGTGACCCGACTGCTGAACACCTACTTCAGCGGCACCGCGGTCTCGATATACCGCGAAGGCGACAACGCCATCCCCATCGTACTGCGCGCCGGCGCCTACACCTCGCAGAGCCTGGAAGGCCTCACCAGCGCCACCTTCGCGAAGAACGGCGGGCTTATCTCGCTGGCGCAGGTCGCCAGGCTGAAGCCCGGGTTCGACTTCGCGCGGATCCGCCGCAAGAACCAGGAACGGACGATCACGGTCACGGCCCGCAGCACCTCCCTGACGGCCGGGCAGCTACTGGAATCGATCCAGCCCCGGCTCGACGAGATGGACATGACCGGCGGCTATCACGTGACCGTGGGGGGCGAGATCCAGAAAAGCGCCGAGACGAACCAGAAGCTGGCCGCCGGCTTTCCCGTCGCGCTCGCCGTGATGGTGCTGGCGATCATCCTGCAATTCAACTCCTTCCGTCGTACGCTCCTGACCTTCGTCAGCATACCGCTGATCCTGATTGGCATTCCGTTCGGGCTGTTGGCGACGGGACAACCGCTCTCGTTCTTCGGCACGCTGGGCATCATCAGCCTGTCGGGGATCATCATCAACAACGCCATCGTGCTGATCGATCAGATCGACATCGAGCGCGAGACGCTCCCGCTGCGGAAAGCCCTCGTCGCTGCGTCGGAAAAACGGCTTCGTCCGATCCTCCTGACGTCCGCCACCACGGTGCTCGGGCTCGCACCGATGGCACTGGCCGGCGGCGCGTTGTGGCAGCCCATGGCGGTGCTCATGATGTCGGGACTAGCCGTCGCATCCGTCCTGACACTCTTCTTCGTGCCGGCAGGATACTTTCTGCTGTTCCGCTCGGCTAAAGGAGCCTGACTCCCTTGTGGCGCGCGCCCCTCAGCCATGGCGAAACCGGGAAGATCTGCCGGTCAACCCTCGGCCTCATCGTCTTGGCGCTGTGCTGCTGCGCCTGCAGCCGCGTGCCTCTGGACACGCTGCTACCCGTCGGACAGGTCGAAGCGGAAGGCGTGTCGGTCGTCCCGCTGCTGGTGGCAACGACGCGCAACCGAACGGCTGCCGGAAATGCAGCGATGTTCGACAGCGAACGGGCGGACCAGGTGAACTACGCCTCCATCGCCGTTTCCATCCCGCCGGACGCATCGCGCACTGTCGGTCAGGTTCAGTGGCCGACTTCCTCGCCCGGGGATCCACGACTAAACTTCGTGACGGTCTCGGCCGAAGCGGCCGAAAAACCGGCATTTGGCGCTGCGCTGGCGGCGGCCGCAAAGAAGCCGCGAGCACGTGGAAGAGTCCTTGTATTCGTCCATGGCTTCAACAACAGGTTCGATGAAGCCGTGTACCGGTTCGCCCAGATCGTTCATGATTCCGGAGCGCCGGGGGCTCCCGTCCTGTTCTCCTGGCCGTCGCGGGGGTCCGTCAGCCTGGAAGCCTACAAGGAGGATGCGGAGAGCGCGGCGCAGTCTCGAGATGCATTTTCGCAAGTGCTCGATGCGATCGCCGCTACTCCGAACGTCAAGGAAGTGACCGTCCTGTGTCACTCGATGGGGTGCTATCTCACGTTCGAAACCTTGCGCGCGCGAGCGATAGCTGGCCGCATTGGGGCCAAGATCAAGAACGTGCTGTTCGTTGCGCCCGACGTAGACGCCGACAGTTTCCGTACGCAATTGCACGACATGGGAGCGGTACGGCCACGCTTCGCATTGTTCGTGTCGCGGGACGATGCCCCATTGAAGCTATCGAAGTCTCTCCATGGAGGCGCAATCCGCCTCGGCGGCATCGATCCGGACCAAGAGCCGTATGCCGCTGAATTTCGGCGGGAGGGCGTCGAGCTATTCGATTTGACCCGCCTGCATGGACGCGCTCATTCGCGAGCGTTCGACGACGTGACGACCGTCATGAGTATGATCCAGGCACGCCTTGTCGGCGAGCAGCAGGGTACGGGCGGCGTCTCGAGGCGCCAGGGAGCCGCGCTGCGATGATACGGTGGAGTGGACTCGCATTGCTCATTCGGAAGGCATCGGCCGAAATCGAAACCCAATCAGTTGGAAGGCGCCCTTGATCAAGCGCGGAGAAACACCATCCGATTCCATAGCTGAGGAAATCCCTGAGCCCCTGGCAGAGCCGATTTCCCATTCTTCCGCGGGGCGCGGTGTGCTCACCTACCTGCTCTTGATGGCGGTCCAATTGTTCGGATCGGATTTCATCGTATGGAAGGGCCTGCCGGCCTTCCGGGAGCTAGTGCTCGCGCCTGGTCAGCAGCCGGCCAATACGCCCTATGACGACAATCTGACCCTTGCTGTTCTCATGCTTATGCAGGCGGCTTACTGGTACCGCCTCTTGAAGGTGGCGATCCCGTTCAAAGGCGGACGGCTGTCCCTGAGCCACCTCTTCCTGTTCCTAGGCCGGCTGAACTTCATCTTCGGCAGCGCTGTGTTCTCGATCGTGCTGTTTCGCCACCTTCCCGAACTCGGCCCCGATACCGACGTGGTCTTGATGGCCCGACGTGGGGTGTTGATGGTGATTACGCTGTTCGCGCTGTTCTGCTTCACGTTAGAACTCGAGCGTCTGGGGGATGCACTTGGCGAGAACAAACGAGAGTAGCGCATGCGGCTCGACCGCGCTCTCCACCGAGGTCTGCCGGAGACTATCACCGCTACTACCAGGCCGCCGCGATTACTGTCCAATTTCCTCCTGTGCTTCGGAGGGACCAGGGATCCCGAGCGGAGCGACGCGAAGTCACCGTACTCTGCGATCGCCCCCCTTTAAGAGAGCACTGTCATGACCGCTGTTGGCCCCTAGCTGACTCACAAGGCGGGACTGGCTATGTCCGGTTTCGCGGACAGAGCGGACACCGGCTACCCCGCGAGCTATCGGGTTTACGACTACGCTCCCCAGCGCATCCGGGCGCGCATCGACGCCTGCTGTGTTGAATGGATTCAAGTCGGAGGACGGTTGCTTCGAGCCTCCGCGCGGGACGCGGTGTGAAGCTCGAGGATATCGATACGGAGTAGCGGTTGGGGCTCGCCCTGCCACGCGTGCCGCGACAATGGCATCTTGCGCCTGTTTTGCCCGACGAGTCAATATTTCGTCAAAACATAATTTCGGTTTTTCCGTTATCTCACCCCGCGGATTCAACGGATTCGGCAATCGCCTAAGTCATTGATCCCGCTCATGCCGGCTACTGTGCATGGGGTTGTTTTCGAGGTTTTTGTTTTGAGGGCGACAATGCGAAGCTGAACCGGACCTGATCCGGCTCGCCCGCTACTTCATCACCCGCAAATTCTTGGTCGTGAACCGCTGCGTCTTGCCGTCTGGACGAACCGGCCGCCGCGTGCCGGCGGCCTTGCCGGTGCCGGGCGGCTGGTGCGCGGGGACCAGCTGGTCGGGGCGCGAACCGATCAGATCGGCGCGGCCCATCTCTTTCAGGGCTTCACGCAGCACCGGCCAATTGTCGGGGTCATGGTAGCGCAGGAACGCCTTGTGCAAGCGACGCTGGCGCAGGCCCTTGATCGCCTCGACCTTGTCGCTGCCACCGCGCCGCACGCCGCGCAGTGGGTTGACGCCGGTGTGGTACATCGCCGTCGCGGTCGCCATCGGCGAGGGCAGGAAGGTCTGCACCTGATCCGCGCGGTAGCGGTTCTTCTTCAGCCATAGCGCCAGGTTCATCATGTCCTCGTCGGTCGTGCCCGGATGTGCCGCGATGAAATACGGGATCAAATAGTATTTCTTGCCGGCCTGTTCGGCCGCGGCATCGAACATCCGCTTGAACTGGTTGTAGGCGCCGATGCCGGGCTTCATCATCTTGTCGAGCGGCCCGCGCTCGGTATGTTCGGGCGCGATCTTGAGATAACCGCCGACGTGATGGGTGACGAGCTCCTTGATGTATTCGGGGCTCTCGACCGCGAGGTCGTAGCGCACGCCGGAGGCGACCATCACCTTCTTGATGCCCTTGGTCTCGCGCACCTTGCGATAGAGCCGGATCAGATCGTCATGCGAGGTGTTGAGATTCGGGCAGATCTCGGGGAAGACGCAGGACGGCCGCCGGCACGCGGCCTCGACCTTCGGGTCCTTGCACGCCATCCGGTACATGTTGGCGGTGGGACCGCCGATGTCCGAGATCACGCCGGTGAAGCCCGGCGTCTTGTCGCGGATCTTCTCGATCTCGCGCAGGATCGAGCCCTCGGACCGGTTCTGGATGATGCGGCCCTCGTGCTCGGTGATCGAGCAGAAGGTGCAGCCGCCAAAACAGCCGCGCATGATCGTCACCGAGAACTTGATCATGTCCCACGCCGGGATCTTCGCGTCAACGTAGGACGGATGCGGGGCGCGCGCGTAAGGAAGATCGTAGACGGCGTCCATCTCCTCGCTGGTCAGCGGAATCGGCGGCGGGTTGAGCCAGAGATCGCGATCGCCGTGGCGCTGCACCAGCGGCCGCGCATTGCCGGGATTGCTCTCCCGGTGCAGCACGCGTGACGCGCGCGCATAGGCTTCCTTGTCCTGCTCGACCTGCTCCAAAGCGGGCAGCCGGATCACGGTCAAGCCTTTCGTGCGCGAAGCGCCCTCATCGGCGGAGTCGATATCGTCGGCGTGCAGCTCGGTGTAATCGTCGGGCACGCGGCGGAACAGCGCGACGCCCCTGATGTCGTCGAGCTCGCGCGGCGCCTCGCCGGCGGCGAGACGATTGGCCACTTCGACGACGGCGCGCTCGGCATTGCCGTAGAGCAGCAGGTCCGCCTTGGCGTCGGCCAGCACCGAGCGGCGCACCTTGTCGGACCAGTAATCGTAATGCGCGATCCGGCGCAGCGAGGCCTCGATGCCGCCGAGTACGACCGGGACGCCCTTGAACGCCTCGCGGCAACGCTGCGCGTAGACGACGGTGCAGCGGTCCGGCCGCTTGCCACCTTCGCCGCCCGCGGTATAGGCATCGTCATGGCGCAGGCGACGATCCGCGGTGTAGCGGTTCACCATCGAATCCATGTTGCCGCCGGTGACGCCGAAGAAGACTTTTGGCTTGCCCAATGCCTTGAACGGCTCGGCCGAATGCCAGTCCGGCTGCGAGATGATGCCGACCCGAAAGCCCTGCGCCTCCAGCAGCCGGCCGATGATGGCCATGCCGAAGCTGGGATGGTCGACATAGGCATCGCCCGTCACCAGCACGATGTCGCAAGCGTCCCAGCCGAGCGCATCCATCTCGGCGCGACTCATCGGCAGGAACGGCGCCGGCTTGTGCGGGCGTGCCTGCGCCATCAGGGGTTTTTCGGCGGCGATGATCTGGATGTCCATGGCGCATACGCATAGGACTCCGGGCCTCCGAATACAACCGACGGGCAGGTGAAAGATCCGGTTCCGCGACCGGCAGCCCGGGCGTGCGACCGCGTTAACCGTTCGCGAGCGCCGCCATCAGCTGTCTGCACCTTCTCGGGTCACGCGCAGGAACCAACTGCCCTCGCGAACATTCTGATGCAGGGTTGCGCTGGGCCCGGCTGGCGCGCGCTCGCCTCCGGGGTGTAATATTGCCTCGATGTTCGCCCCTGGCGGATGGGGGAGCCGTGAGTACAGTCATAGAGAACTTGCTGCTCCGAAAGCAGAAGCTGGTTGAGCAGCTCGAGAAGGCGCCCACGGCCGAGGACCGCGACAAAATCGAACACCAGCTCGAACAGATCAACACCGCGCTGGATTTTCTGGACAGGCCCGGCACGAAAAATGCGCGGTAGCAGCGCTCAATCGACCTGCAGCGCTTTGGCGTAGACCACGCCAGAATTGGTGACGTGCGTGGTCATCAGCGTCGCGAAGGCGGCAAACTCGCCGCGGGCGAACAGATCGAGCAGCTTGCGATGCTCGTCGAAAGACGTGCGCGTGCGCACGTCGATCGGCGAAGTCAAATTGGTGCGGAGTGCCGCGACGCGGCTAGATGCGAGCTGATAGGATTCGGCGAGATAGCGGTTGCCGCAATGGGCGAACAGCGCCTCATGGAAAGCGGCATCGGCGCGGCCATAGGCGATGTTGTCCCTGGCTGCAATCGCCGGCTCCATCGCCGCGATCGCCTCGCTCATCGTCGCGATCGCACCGGCGCGATCATGGCGGAAGGCGAGCTCAGCGGCCTTGGGCTCCAGCGCGATCCTGAACGTGCAGAGCGCGGTGATGTCTTCCGCGCTTGGCGTAAAGACAAAACTGCCGACCTGCGGCCGGATCACGACGAGGCCCTGCGCCTGCAGCTGACCCATCGCCTCGCGCACCGGGGTGCGGCTGACGCCGAAGGAGTTTGCCACCATCTCCTCGGAGATGGCGGCGCCGAGCGCGAACTCGCCGTCGATGATGGCCTGGCGCAGCCGCTGCATCACCCGCTGCGACAGCGATTTCGGCGCATCGAGCTTCAGCGATCGCATTGGCTCTCTCAGATCACCTTGCCGGGGTTGAGCAGATGATCGGGATCGAGCGCGGCCTTCAGCGTTCGCATCAGCGCGATCTCGGCCTCGCTGCGGGCATGACCCAGCCACTTCTTCTTCAACGTGCCGATGCCGTGCTCGGCCGAGACGCTGCCGCCCATCTCGCGCACGAGACCGTAAATGATCGCGTCCATCTCTTCCTTCGGCTGCTGCTCGACGGCAAGGCCGGTGACCCAGGAGACGAGATGCAGATTGCCGTCGCCGATATGGCCGTAATAGACGCTTTCGCATCCCTCGACGCCATCAGCCAGCGCCGCCTTGCAGCGCGTGACGAACTCGTCCATCCGCGCCACGGCGAGGCCGATGTCGTAGGAGATGTGCGGACCCAACACCTGGCCGAACTCGGCGCAGATGTCGCGCACGCGCCAGAAGCTTCGCGTCTGCGCCAGCGATTGCGCCACGGCGGCGTCGGCGAGCAGCCCGCGCTCCATCAGCTCTTCGAGCCAGCTTTGGAAGCGCGGTGCGTCGAGGCTCTCGTCGGTGCCCTGCGCTTCCACCAGCACGTAGAGGCCATGGCCTGCGGCGACCGGCGGCTTGACGCCTGCGCGCGACGTGATCACGTCCCAGTAATCCGGCCACATCACCTCGAACGCCGACAGCAGCGGGCCGAGCCCGCTTCGCGCGGCGCCGAGCAGCGCGATCACCGCGGCATAGTCCTCGAGCGCGCAGAGCGCGGCCATGGTCGAACGCGGTTTTGGAAACAGCCGCAGCACCACGCGGGTGATGATGCCGAGCGTGCCTTCCGAGCCGATGAACAGATGCTTCAGATCGTAGCCGGCATTGTTCTTCATCAGCTTGTTGAGGCTAGTGATGATGGTGCCGTCGGGCAGCACGACTTCGAGCCCGAGCACCAGTTCGCGCGTCATGCCATAGCGGATCACGCGATTGCCGCCGGCATTGGTCGAGAGGTTGCCGCCGATGGCGCAGGAGCCGCGCGAGCCGAGATCGAGCGGAAAGAAGAAGCCGGCTTCGTCGGCTGCCATCTGGATCGTCTGAAGCGGCGTGCCTGCTTTCACCGTCATCGTCATCGAGGCGTGATCGATCTCCTCGATCCCGCTCATGCGCTCGAGCGAGATCGCGACCCAGCCTGCTTCAGGCGATGCGCCGCGGCACAGCCCAGTCAATCCGCCCTGCGGCACGAACGGCAGATGCGCCTGCCGGCAGGTCAGAATCGCGTCGGCCACGCCTTGCGCATCGACCGGGCGGATCACCGCGAGCGGCGTTTGCGGCAGGCTCGCGCTCCAGTCGTTGCAATTGCGCGCGGGCACGTCCGGGCCAACGAGCACGGCGGCCGCGCCGAGGCTGTCGCGCAAGGCGCCGAGCAACTGGGTGGGCCGCTCGACCGGGGTCACCATGTCCATGCGAGACCTCCTCGGAATCTGGCTGCGTGTTATGCGCGCCATGACGGCGGAAAGGATTTGCGCCTTTGTTGTATGTAAGGTACAAGCCCGAAAGTAAAGCAAAAACAAGGCTTGCCAAGCTCTGGTTTGATCGTCCGAGACCAGACGCCTGGTCCGAAGCCACAGCAACGGATGGTGTGTGATGACGGAGGCAATTCGCGGGTTCTGGGTGGCTTCGGCGACGCCGCTGGCGACGGACGGCAGCGTGGACTCCGCCAAGCTCGCCGCCCACGGCAAGCAACTCTTCGGTAAGGGCATCGACGGTGTCGTGCTGTTCGGCACCACCGGCGAGGGCACCTCGTTCAATGTCGCCGAACGCGTCGCGACCATCGAAGCCGTGCTCAAGGCCGGCGTTGCGCCGGACCGAATTGGAATCGGCGGCGGCTTCCCCGCGATCGGCGACAGCATCGCATTGACGCGTGCCGTGCTCGGTCTCGGCCTGCGTCACGTGCTGTATCTGCCGCCTTACTTCGACCGAAGCGTCAGCCCTGAAGGCATCGAGGATGCCTTTGCGGCGATCCTCGACGGCGTCGCCGACGATCGCCTGCGTGCCTACCTCTATCATATCCCGCAGATCTCGGGTGTCGCGATCCCGACCGGCGTCGCCGCGAATTTGCGCAAGCGCTACGGCAAGGTCGTTGCGGGCCTGAAAGACTCTAGCGGCGACTTCAAGCAGTTCCAGGCGTTCCGTGCCGCCGCTCCCGAGCTCGCCATCACCGTCGGCAACGAGGTTGACATCACCCGCGCGATCGCCGCCGGCGGTGCCGGCACCATCTGCGGCATGGCCAACATCGCGCCGGAGCTGGTCAAGGCAATGATCGACGGCAAGGATGTCGAAGCACGCATGCAGGCTGCCGTGGACATCGTGGTGAAATCACCATCCTTCCTCACGACGCTGAAAGCCATCCTCGCGGCACAGACGGGCGACGCGAGCTGGCTACGCGTGCGGCCGCCGCTCCGGGCCTTGTCCGACGGCACCGCGCTCAAGCGCAAGCTCGACGAGCTGATGGCTCCCGCGATCGCGTGAGATCGCGGGAAGCCGCGACACGTTGCCGCGAATTCGCGCGCTGCGTGTCGCGGTCGCTGCGCAATCCATCGAGGATTGTCGAATAGCGATCAAAGCCTAGAACCATTCAACACTAGAGCGATTCAAGGCCGCTTGCGGTTCTCTTCACGAACAACGGCTGTTAGACGCGCCAGCTTCTGCGTCTGACTTGGAAGTGAATCGAAAGTGCGTGCTCATCTGGATGGCCAGCGCGTCAGCGGCCGTCGAACTCCTGCCGGCACGAGCTGCGCAGTCCTCCTCATTGGAGCAGCCGTTCTGCTCGGCGCACCTTCCTTCAGCGCGACGGCCGCCCAAGCGCAATCGGCTCTGCCGCCGGTGACGGTCGAGGCGCCGGCACCGCGGCCGAAAGCGGCGCGTGCATCGGACCAGTCCCCACGCCGCGCTCAGACCGCCGCGCGCCAGCGCAATCGCAATCCCGCACCCGCAGCGCCGACGCTCTCGGAGCGCGCGGCCGCGGAAGCCGCCGCGCAACAGGCCGCCAAGCTCGGCTACCGCGCGATGCCGAGCGCGACCACGCTGCGCAGCGGCGCTTCGCCGCTCGATACGTCGCAGGCCGTCAACGTGGTGCCCGAGCAGGTGCTGAAGGACCAGCTCCCGCGAAACATCGACGACGCGCTGATCAACGTCAGCGGCATCACCCAGACCAACACGCTCGCCGGCAGCCAGGACGCGGTCATCCGCCGCGGCTTCGGCGACAACCGCGACGGCTCGATCATGCGCAACGGCATGCCGCTGGTGCAGGGGCGCAGCTTCAATCCCGCAGTCGAAAGCGTCGAGGTGCTGAAGGGGCCGGCCTCGCTGCTCTACGGCATCATGGATCCCGGCGGCATCGTCAACACGATCAGCAAGCGGCCGGAGCTGTACCAGCACGGCTCGGTTACGCTGCTTGGTTCGGCCTTCAGTGCTTCCAAGACCGGCGCCGACGGCTTGCTCGACATCACCGGTCCGATCGGTGATCAAGGCCTCGCCTATCGCTTCATCGGCTACAGCGTCAGCGAGGATTACTGGCGGAATTTCGGCCGCCACCGCGAGATGCTGGTTGCGCCGTCACTGGCCTGGTATGGCCAGGACACCACGGTGCAGCTCAACTACGAGCATCGCGAGTTCATCTATCCGTTCGATCGCGGCACGGCGTTCAATCCGGTGACGAAGGCGCCGCTGGCAGTTCCCACGACGCGCCGGCTCGACGAGCCCTTCAATAACACGTGGGGCACGTCGGACCTGATCCAGGCGTCGGTCGAGCACCGTTTCAATCATGATTGGAAGCTCTACGCCGGCTACAGCTACAACACCGAGACCTTCAGCGCCAACCAGCTTCGTATCACCGGCATCAACTTCACGACAGGCGCCGAGACCCGCAGCAACGACGGCACGCAGGGTTCGCTCAGCAACGCCAGCTATGGAACGTCCTATATTTCAGGCGGCTTCTGGCTCGGCGACATGCGCAATGATGTGGTGTTCGGTGGCGACGGCCAGTATCGCACCATCTACCGGGACAATCTGATCCGGCAGATAACGCCCGCCTTCAATGTCTACAATCCCGTTTACGGCCTGATCGGGCCGGGAACGACGGTGTCCAATCCAGACAGTGCGCAGACCGACAAGCTCGGCCAGTGGTCGATGTTCGTCCAGGACACGTTGCATCTGACAGAGCGGTTCGCCTTGGTCGGCGGCGTGCGCTACATGGACTACGACCAGATCGCCGGGCGCGGGAAGCCGTTTGTCACCAACACCAATGTGTCCCAGGACAAGGTGCTTCCGCTCGGCGGCGCCATTTTCAAGCTCACCGACCAGATATCGCTCTATGCGAGCTATACTGAATCGTTGAAGCCGAATTCGACCATTGCGCCGATCGGCGTCACGATCGGCTCCAACGTCGCGCCGGAAGAAGGCGTGTCATACGAGACCGGCGTCAAGTTCGATTTGAACAAGCGCATCTCCGGCACGCTGGCGCTCTACGATCTCGACAAGAAGAACGTGCAGACGACGAAGACGAACAGCGCAGGCGTGGTAGAACTCCACACCGTGGGCCGTGCCCATTCGCGCGGTGTCGAGTTGGACGTCACCGGCAGGATCACCGATAGCTGGGCCTTGATCGGCAGTTATGGCTACACCGACGCCCGCGTGACGGCATCCGAGGACATCACGCTGCTCGGCAGGAAGTTGCAGAACGTCGCGCTGAACACGGCCTCGCTCTATCTGGTCTATGACTTCGGCACAGCCCTGCCGGGTCAGCTCCGCCTCGGCGGCGGCGCGCGTTATGTCGGTGATCGTCCCGGCGATTCGATCAACTCCTTCTTCCTGCCCTCTTATGTGGTCGCCGATATTTTCGCGACCTATGAGATGAAATACCAGAACACGCCGGTGATCTACCAGCTCAACGTCAAGAACCTGTTCGACACTGTCTACTATCCCTCCGCCGTCAATAATCTGAACGTCGCCCTCGGCGACGCGCGGCGGGTCTCGCTGTCGGCGACGGTGAAGTTTTAGCGATGGGCATGTCGCGCAGGGACGCCCTTCGGATGATCGCGCCGAGCAGGAGGGCTCGCGCCGATGCGTGAGTCCTGGCGCGCGATCAAGGCCGCTCTGCTTCATGTCCATTCCATCGCGGGCCTCGTGCTGGCGCTGCTGCTCGCCGTGATCGCACTGACCGGTGCGATCATGAGTTTTGAGGACGAGATCGTCGATCATCTCAACGCCGGCATCATGCAGGTCGCGCCGCGCCAGGCACCGGCGCTGATGCCGGACGAACTGGTTGCGCGCCTGACTGCGGCGCAGGACGTCGGCAAAATCTCCGCCGTGACGCTGGCGAGTGATCCGTCGGCCGCGGTGCATGTGCGCTTCGCCCGCGACGAACGAGGCGCGCGGCCGTCCTCGCTCTATGTCGATCCCTATGACGCGCGCGTGTTGGGCACACCGGACGGCGAAGAGTTTTTCGCGACCGTGCGCAAGCTTCATCGCTGGCTGTTGATTCCCGGCGATGCCAAGGGCTGGGGGCGCCAGATCACGGGCGTGGCCGCGCTCGGCCTGATCGTGATGCTGATCTCGGGCCTCGTGCTGCGCTGGCCGCGTCGTGCAGGCAGCGTGAAGATGTGGCTGAAGCCGAATCTCGGGCTCAGTGGCCGCGGTCTGCATCGGTCGCTGCATGCGGTGATCGGCACCTGGGTCCTGCCGGTCTATCTGGTGATGACGTTCACCGGGCTCTGGTACTCGTTCGACTGGTACAAGGATGGCGTCGTCTGGTTGCTGTCGCGCCCGCAGATCGCCGCGGCGAAGATGCAGCCCAAGATGCCCACAAAGGCGTCGCGTGCTGCCGGTGTCAGCGAGACGGCACAGCCGATCGGCTTTGATCGCGCGTGGGCCGCCTTCCTGCACGAAGAGGGCGGCCGTTTCTCCAAGGCGTTGCTGACGCTGCCCGCCGGTCCGGGCACGGTGATACGGATCCGCTCCTGGGGGAAAGACTCGACCCTCGACACCACCCGTGACGAATTCCGCGTCGATGCCATCACAGGCCAATTCGTGTCTGCGGAGCGTTATTCCGATAAGACCCTCGGCGAGAAGACCATCGCGAACGTGCTCGATATCCACCGCGGCGCATTTCTGGGCTGGCCCGGCAAGCTCGCGTTCATGCTCGCGGCTGTGCTGATGCCGCTGTTCGCGGTCACCGGCGTTTTGCTTTATTTGTCGCGTCGAAAGCTGAGGCGGCTGGCGCAGCCACGGCTCGGGCGGCTCGTTCCCGGCGAATGAACGGGCTGCCGCAAAGGCTAGCCAACACTTCTGCAATCGTTCAAAAGCCCATGGCCAATCCTCGTCAGGGTTTACGCCATGAAGATCACCACCGTCACTCCCGCCGACATCCGCCGTGCACTGCTGCTCCGCGAGGAGATCGCGTTGCTTGATCTCAGGCACGAGGCTGGTTTCGCGACGGGACATCCGCTGTTCGCCGCCAACATGGCTGCCGATCGGATTGCGATCGAAGCGGACGTCAGGCTGCCGCGCAAGAATGTGCCGATCGTGCTCTATGATGACGGCGAAGGGCTCGTCACCGCGGGTGCCGAGCGGCTGGCCGCGCTCGGCTATACCAACGTCCGCGCGCTCGATGGCGGACTGAAGGCCTGGCGCGACGCGGGCTATCAAATGTTCGAGGACGTCAACTCCTACTCCAAAGCCTTTGGCGAGCTGGTCGAGTCGCGTAGGCACACGCCCTCGTTCAGTGCCGACGAGGTGGCAAAACTCATCGCGGACAAGGCCAACATTGCCATCCTCGACGTCCGCCGCTTCGACGAATATGCTACCATGAACATTCCGGGCTCGGTCAGCGTGCCCGGCGCGGAGCTGGTGCTGCGGGCAGGACAGGCGGCACCCGATGCCGACACCACCATCATCGTCAATTGCGCCGGCCGCACCCGCTCGATCATCGGCACCCAATCGCTGATCAATGCCGGCGTGCCGAACAAGGTCCGGGCGCTGCGCAACGGCACCATCGGCTGGACGTTGGCGCGGCACACGCTCGACCATGGTGCTAACAGGCGTGGCGCGATCGGGTCGTTCGAGGGCGGCCCGGCCAATGCGCGCGACGTCGCCTATCGCGCCGGTGTCCGCCATATCGGCGCGAGCGAGATGGCTGCGCTTGTCGCGCAGACCGATCGCACGCTCTATCGCTTCGACGTGCGTGACGCCGAGGGATATGCCGCAGGCCATCTCCCGGGCTTTCGCCACTATCCCGGCGGACAGCTCGTCCAGGAAACCGACATGGCCGCACCGGTGCGCGGCGCGCGTATCGTGTTGACCGACGATAAGGGCGTCCGCGCCGACATGACGGCGTCCTGGCTCGCGCAGATGGGCTGGGAGGTCTATGTGTGGGAGGGCGGCTATGACGGCGCGCTCGAAATCGGTCCGCCGCACGTCCTGCCCAAGCCCGACCCCGCCCACCGCTACCGCCGCCCCTATGAAGGCACCGGCGTCGACGAACGCGCGATGCAGGCCTATCTCGACTGGGAATATGGCCTGGTCGAACAATTGCGTCTGGACGGGACGCACGGGTTTTACGTGATCTGACGACCGCTCCGCCATCTTCTCCCCGTATCCGAACCCTATTGTGCTGCGCATCCCCCGCGGTCTATGAGCTGCGGCGAAGCTGTGACCCACGGAGATTTCATGTCAGTCCCAGGCCGAAGCCCTGAGCGGAGCGCGAAGGCGCTGCTGCTCGAAGGCGTCAATGACAGCGCCGTGGACCTGTTCAGAACGGCGGGTTTCACCAATGTCGAGCGCCTGACCAAGGCGCTGGACGGCGAGGATTTGCGGCGGGCGCTCAAGGGCGTGTCGCTGCTCGGCATCCGCTCGCGCACCCAGATCACCGATCAGGTCCTGGAAGCGGCCGACCAGCTTCTCGCCGTCGGCTGCTTCAGCGTCGGCACCAACCAGGTCGATCTGCTGGCGGCGCGCAAGCGCGGCATTCCGGTGTTCAACGCGCCGTTCTCCAACACGCGCAGCGTCGCCGAGCTCGTGATCGGCGAGATCGTGATGCTGCTGCGGCGCATTTTCCCGCGCTCGGTGTCGGCCCATGAGGGCGGCTGGGACAAGTCGGCGACCGGCAGCCGCGAGGTGCGCGGCCGCACCCTCGGCATCATCGGCTACGGCAATATCGGCTCGCAGCTCTCGACCCTGGCCGAGGCGATCGGCATGCGCGTGATCTATTTCGACCGCACCGACAAGCTCCGCCACGGCAACACCGAGCCAGTCGAGAAGCTGGAGGAGCTGCTCGCGCAGAGCGATGTCGTCAGCCTGCACGTGCCGGAGACGCCGGAGACATCAGGGATGATCGGCGAGAAGGAGCTGCGGGCGATGAAGCCCGGCTCCCTTCTGATCAACAACAGCCGCGGCACCGTCGTCGATCTCGATGCACTGGCGGGGGCTCTGCGCGACGGCCATCTCGCGGGTGCCGCCATCGACGTGTTTCCGGTCGAGCCGTCCTCGAATTCGGACCGCTTCAACAGCCCGGTGCAGGGCCTCGGCAATGTCATCCTCACGCCGCATATCGGCGGCTCGACCGAGGAGGCGCAGGAGCGCATCGGCGGCGAGGTGGCGCGCAAGCTGGTCGACTTTTTCATCACCGGATCGACCACGGGCGCGGTGAATTTTCCGGAAGTGCAGCTGCATCTGCGTCCCTCCGGCGCGCGCTTCAGCCACGTCCATCGCAACGTGCCCGGCATGCTGCGCCGGCTCAACGAGGTCTTCCTCCAGCGCGACATCAACATCGCTGCGCAGTATCTGGAGACCTCCGGCGACCTCGGTTACGTCGTGCTCGATGCCGACCTCGGCGGCCAGGATTCAGGCGCGCTGCTCCAGCAGATCCGCGCCCTCGACGGCACCGTCGGCGCGCGGCTGGTGTTTGAGCACTAGCACTGCATTGACGAGCGGCCGCAGGGCGCCTTGAATGCGGCCTGCTGACATAACGAACAGAAACTCAGGGGGAAACGATGGCGCAAATCCATGTGAAGCTGTGCGCATTGCTGGTGGGCGCAGCGGGCGCGCTGGGCGCGAATTCCGCTTCAGCGGTGACGCTGACTGAGGATGCGGACACTGTCTGCAAGGGCCTCGTCGGCGGCGCTGACGCCGTGAAGGTGGATTCGGCGACGTTGCTGGCGCCGTCGCAACTGGCCGTCGCCGAACGCGGCCCGACGCCGTCGGGGCGCGTCACGCCCGCCAATCCCGGCTTCTGCAAGGTGCTCGGCCACATCGATCCCACCGATCCCAAGGCGCCGCCGATCAAGTTTCAGGTCAATTTGCCCGTCGAATGGAACGGCCGTTCGCTGCAATATGGCGGCGGCGGATTCAATGGCGTGCTGATCACGGGCCTGGCGCTGCCGCCGGCCTATCCCTTCGACAAGCCGTCGCCGCTCGCGCGCGGCTTCGTCACCTACGGCACCGATTCCGGTCACGAGTCCAAGCCGGGCGAGCCGCCGCAGCTGTTCGCGCTCAACGACGAAGCCTTCGAGAATTTCGCCCATCGCGCCTACAAGAAGGTGCGCGATGCCGCCGTCGCGCTGATGCAGCGCGCTTACGGCAAGGCGCCGGAGAAAATGTACTTCATGGGGTCGTCCGAAGGCGGCCGCGAAGGCCTCACCATGGCGCAGCGCTACCCTGATGATTTCGACGGCATCTTTGCTCGCGTGCCCGTCATCAACTGGGTCGGCCTGCAGCATGCCGGCACGCGTTCGGGGCTCGTGACCATGGGTGATGGCTGGATCAATCCGGCGCAGGTGAAGCTAGTCGGCGATGCCGTGCGGGCCGCTTGCGACAAGGCCGACGGCTCCGATGACGCGCTGGTGCAAGATCCCGTTTCCTGCAAGGCGGCCTTCAAGGTGGAGACGCTGCGTTGCGCGAGCGGCAAGACGGGCGATCAGTGCCTCACCGACGCACAGATCAAGGCGATCGAGACCTTGCATGCGACCTACAAATTCCCGTTCGCGCTCGCCAATGGCCTCGACGATTATCCGGGCTGGGGCGTGTCGGGCGAGGACACGCCGGCGGTCGGCCCGACCGGCGGCTGGGTCGCGTGGTGGCTTGGCACGGCGCCTCCCGCGCAGCCGCCCGCGCCCAATAATGGCATCGCCTGGATCTACGGCGCCGGCGGCATCCAATACGTGTTCGCGCGCGATCCCAAGCTCGACGTGACGACGTATAAGCCCGAAGCGCACAAGGCGCGGCTGCTCGAGGTCTCCAGCCTGATGGATTCCACCGACCCCGACCTCAGCCGCTTCCGCGCTCGCGGCGGCCGGCTGATCATGCTCGAACATATGGCGGACTACGCGCAAAGCCCCTATGCCGGCATCCGCTATTTCGAGAACGTCGAACGCAAGGTCGGCAAAGCCGAGACGGCCGAGTTCGCGCGGCTCTACACCGCGCCAGGGGTCGACCATGTCGGCTCCGGCGCGCCGGCCAATGTCGACATGCTGAGCGTGCTGGTCGACTGGGTCGAAAAGGGCAGGGCGCCCGGCGATCTGGAAGTTACCGAGCAGAAGGTCGAGGCGCCGTCGTTTGCGACGCTTCGCGCGCTGCCGCTGTGCCGCTGGCCGGCCTGGCCGCACTACAAGAGCGGCCCAGTGACGGAGGCGTCGAGCTTCATGTGCGCGCCGTAGCAGGCGCGCCACTTCGGAGCGTCACCCGGTGGCCATTGCCTGCGCGCCGCCGAGCAGCTGCGCGTTAAGCCGGCCGCCGGAGAACAGCATGTCGTCAAGCGCCTCGTCGATATCGGCCGAGATCACGGTGTTGCCGCCGTCCCGCGCGATGCTTCCTTGCGCCAGCCGCCGCATCAGCTCCTTGATGAAGGCGCAACTCGTGCCCTCGCTGCGTCGGGCAGCCTCCGCGATCACGGCCCCCTCGAGCGGCAATCCCCTGCCGTAGAGCCGGACCAGCTTGCCGCGGCCGGTCTCGTCTGGCAGCGGCACTTCGATGGCTTGATCGATGCGGCCGGGGCGACCCGCGAGAGCTCCCTCGAGGTCCTCCGGCCGGTTGGTGGTCAGGACGAACAGGATGTCGGCGTCTTCCTTCAGCCCGTCCATCTCGTTGAGCAGCTTGTTCAGCATGGATTCCTCACACGGCCCCATGTCATCGCGGTCGCGGGCGATGAGATCGACATCCTCGATCACCACCATCGACGGCTGGAGCAACCGTGCCAGGCTCATATAGGCGCCGAGCAGACCGATCTGCTCGGCCGTGATGATCAGCGTCGTATGCCCGGGCAAATGCGTTGCGAGATAACGGATCGTGTGGGTCTTGCCAGTGCCCGGCGGCCCGTACAGCAAGATGCCTTTGCGTGTCGATTGACCCAGCCGGCGCAATTGGTCTCGGGTGTTGACGAAGGTCAGAACGTTGCGATCGAGCAGCCGCAGGGTCTGCTCCGGCAGGATCACCTCGTCGCGCGCGACCTGCGGCAAGCGATGCACCGTGATGCCGCGCGAGCGACCGCGATAGTCGGAATCGGCATCGAGCGACAGGATCTTGCCGCGATAGGTCCGCGCAGCCTGTACGGCTTCTTCCAATTCACTGAAGCATTGCTGGACGAGAGCCGCGCCTGCGGAACCTGAGGGTACCAGGATTTCGATCCGAATTCCGGGCTCGCGACTGTATTCGCGGTGTGCGCAGAGCAAAACCGCATAGCGGAGATGATCCTGCTCACACAGCCACAGCCCGTTATCCAGACACTTGACCGGGCTCTTCTCGCCTACGTCGACGTCGGAATATTGCAGCGGGGCAATCGCGATCGCATAGCGGCCCTCCTTGAGCAGTCGTGGAATCGACAGCGTTTCGTAGCGCTGCTCCTCGTTCAGTCCCACCAGCCGGATGGCCTTGCCGAAGAGCCGGTCGACGGCGGCCTGGAGATCGACCCGCATGTGGCCGGGAAATTGGCGGATCGTGGTCACGAGTTTGCTGCGCGCAGTGCTGGCAAGGTGCCAATCGAGAATGTCGCATGCAAAGTCGAAATTCTCCTCTCGCTCGTTCGAGGGCTCATCCGCCGCACGCATGCATTCGCTGCACAGCCAGACCGTGCGGCTGCCGATACGAACGTCGGTCTGTCCCTCAGGCTTGCCACAGAGTTCGCAAGGACTCTTGACCGCCTCTAGCGTGACCTGCAGTTGGTGGCCGGCCAATTCGATGGATTGTTGCGCAGATTTGAAAAGGGCTTCGGCAACCGATTGCGGGTAAGGTCCGCAAACCGCTTTTTCCTTCTGCTCGATCTGGGTGATCAGCGCGGTCGCTTCACGGTCTGATTTGCCGAAAACCTGCCGAAGCAGATCCATCACGAATTGGTCCGGCGTATCATCGTCATTATGAATTATGAGCTGGGTCGGCTGGTTCTCGCCACGCATACTGTTCATCACGAAAGGCCTCCGGGACAATCTATGATTGAATAGAACGAATAGAGAACATAAAGGGAAGCGGCCGTCAAGCGTGACGGCGGCGGCTAATTGCGATTGGTGGGTGAGGTCCTGGTGCGCCGGGGCGGCCCTGTTCCTCGACGACTGCCGCGGCACATGTCCAGCTGCCGTCCTTTGACAATCTGATCCGCCTCGATTATCTATTTCGCATGCGAAATAAAGACGAGGGCGCGAGACACCATCGGTTGATCTACCTGTTGAGCGTGGCGCAGCGGCGCGTGCAGCGCTGGATGGCGGCGCAGCCTTCGAGCGAGGTCACGCCGGCGCAAGCGGGGCTGCTGTTCATCCTCGGCAAGCAGAACGGCGTCCTGATGGGTGAGGTGGGCGCGGCGCTCGACATGGGGCCAGCCGGCATCTCGGGGCTGGTCGACCGTACGGCGGCGGCTAAACTGGTCGAGCGGCGCGCGGATCACGAGGATGGTCGCGCCTGGCGCGTCTGGCTGACGCCGAAGGGGCGGACGGCACTGGCGCAGGCGAAGGCCAGCGCGGCACGGGTCAACGCGGCGTTGACGGACGGATTCACCAGTGCGGAGATCGATATCGTCGCGCGCTGGCTGACCAGCATTCAGGACAAGTTTCCAAGACAGCTTTCAACAGAGCTTTCTAGAGATCCATAGGAATAGAGGAGAGACCCATGACCGAGCACGTCCGGATCCGGAACGACGGCGGAATTCTCACGCTCACGCTGGCACGCCCCGACAAGAAGAATGCGCTGACGGATGCGATGTACGGCAAGCTCGCCGATGCCATCGAATCAGCCGAGCACGATCCGTCGGTCCGCGTGATCCTGATCCGCGGCGAAGGCGACATGTTTACCGCCGGCAACGATGTCGGCGAGTTCGCGGCGGTCGCGGCGGGCAAGTCGGAAGGAAGCCGCAACGTCGTGCGCTTCATCCAGTCGCTGGCGCGCTGCTCCCGGCCCTTGGTGGCCGCGGTGCAGGGCCGCGCCGTCGGCGTCGGCACCACGATGCTGCTGCATTGCGACCTCGTCGTGCTTGCCGCCAACGCGCAATTGTCGACGCCCTTCGTCAGCCTCGCACTGGTGCCGGAAGCAGCTTCCAGCCTGCTGATGCCGGCGCGCATCGGCTATGCGCGGGCCTACGAGATGTTCGCGCTGGGCGAGACGGTGCCGGCCAAATCCGCGCTGGAATGGGGGCTCGCCAACCGCGTCGTGCCGCTCGACAAGCTCGATGCCGAGGCGCTCGCGCTGGCGCAGCGTCTTGCCCGTCAGCCGGCCGGCGCACTCACCGCCACCAAGAAGCTGATGCGCAACGGCGAGACGCTGGTCGCGCAGATGAATGCCGAAGGCGAGCAGTTCGGGCTGCGCCTGCGCACCGCTGAGGCGCGCGAGGCCTTCACGGCGTTCGCGGAACGCCGCCCGCCGGATTTCACCAAGGTTGCGTGATATCCGGGACTGCGCTGAGGCTCGTCGGGCCGGAAACTCACGCCCATTCGATTAAAACCTTAACGGAACATTGGCATGTCGCGGGCAAGGTGGCGCTCGAAAGAATAGGCCCCCGACCCAGGCCCCCGACACCATGGCAATGTTTAAGAAATCGGTAAGTTCGCTCCTTCTGACCTTGATGGCCCTGCTGGCTGCGGGTGCGCTGGCCTCCACGGCGATCCAGATGGTTGGGGCGTTCGGCCGCTATAGCGACAGCCTCGAGACCGCGCGGCTTGCCGCGGCCGACAAGGCGATCTTCCATGGCGTGCTGGCGCTGCGCAACAATCGCGGCGATGCCCAGAGCGCGATCCTCGGCGAGGATGATCCGCGAGCAAAACTCGAGGCGGCGGAGAAGGCCGAGCAGGGCGGCTATGACGCCATCGGCGCCGCGCTCGCCACCGTCGATTTCGCCCGCCGCGACGAACTCGCTGGCACATTGAAGCAGGGCTGGAGCGCCGCCGCGCCGCAGTTCCAGCTGTTCTACGACGAGGCCAAGCGCCCGCGCGCGGAGCGCAAGATCGAGCGCACCAACTCCTGGTATGATGGCGTCACCAAGGTGATCGAAACGGCCAACCTCGCTTCCACCGCGGTGTCGAACCGCGCCTGGATGGACGACCCCTTCATCGCCCGCATGATCCAGGTCCGGCGCTTCGCCTGGCAGGTGCGCGATCGTTATGGTATCCATTGTTCGTCCCTTCGCTCCAACGTCAACGCCAGCAAGCCGCTCGACGACGCTCAGAAGCGGTCAGTGGCGCAATGGGATGGCACGATCGCCTCCGGTTGGGCGGGCATGGCCGAGTTGCTGGCCGCGCCCGGCGTGGCGGCGGAGCTGGTGACGGCAGCGGCGGACGCGAAGGCCAAGACCGACGGTGCCCTCAAGCAGATCGGCGACCTCACCAAGAATTTCGACGGCAGCGGTAAGCCCGCGATGCCCGCCGCGGAATGGAATACGCTGTGTCAGTCACCCTTTGCGTCCATCGTCGCGGTGGCGAACAAGGCGCTCGACCAGTCGATCGTCCGGGCGGAAACGGTGCAGGCCAAGGCGCTCACCAATCTCGTCGTGCAGTCGCTCGCGTTCCTGCTCGCGCTGGCCGTGACCCTGACCGGCGTGTACGTGGTGCGCAATCGCCTGATGCGCCCGGTGCGCGCCATCCTGGACGCGATCGCCAAGATCAGCGCCCGCGACTACGCGACGCCCGTCCCGCAATCCAGGTATCCCGACGAGTTTGGCACCATGGCGGCCGCACTCGAAAGCCTGCGCGAGAGCGCGGCGACCGCGGAACGCCTGGGCCAGGTGCGCGAATCGCAGCAGGCGCTCCAGCTCGCCCGCTCCGGCACCGTCGATGCGGCCTGCCGCAGTTTCGACGACACCGTGCAAGCCGTCATTCACAGCGTTGCGGCGTCGACCAAGGAGCTCGATGCCACCGCGACTGACGTCCGCTCACTGGTTTCGGAATCGAGCAGCCAGACCGCGGCGGTCTCCTCCTCCGCCGAGCAGGCCACCAACAATCTCGAGACCATCGCAGCGGCGACCGAAGAACTCTCGGCGTCCGTCGGCGAGATCTCCGCGCAGGTGCAGGCCAGCGCCCGCGAGGCCCGCGAAGCCGTGTCGCAGGCAGCGCAGACCAATGCGACGGTCGAAATCCTCGATCAGACCGCTGGCCGCATCGGCGAGGTCGTGAAGATGATCAACGCCATCGCAGGGCAGACCAATCTCCTGGCGTTGAACGCCACCATCGAAGCCGCGCGCGCGGGCGAGGCCGGCCGCGGCTTCGCCGTGGTCGCCGGCGAGGTCAAGAGCCTCGCTTCGCAGACGGCGACGGCGACGGAAGAAATCTCCCGCCAGGTCGCGGAGATCCAGGGCGCGACGGGCCAGGCGGTCGCGGCCATCCGCGCGATCGGCGGCGCGATCAGCGGCATCGACGAAAAGATGACGGCGATCGCGGCAGCGGTCGAACAGCAGCGTGCGGCCACCACCGAGATCTCCCGCAACTTCCAGCAGGCCGCGCAGGGAACCCGCGAGGTCACCGACACCATCGGCAGCGTCGCCAGGCTGAACCAGGAGACCGGCAATGCCGGTTCGGTCCTGTCGGTGTCCGTGACGAAAATGTCCGCCGACGCCGATCGTCTCCGCGTCGCGGTCGAGGGCTTTTTGGGCGCGGTGAGGACCGCATAGCTTCGACAATCTTCCGTCCTTACGTCGCGCGATCGGCATTGCCGCCGATGCGCGCGGCGGGTACATCTGTGGCGCTGTGCGAGCGTCGCGGCAGATGTAAGAGATATCAGGGATGGAGAGTTCGATGCCGGTCACGCCCCACCACAAGGCCCAGCGCCCCTATCGCGGCGTGTTCCCGGTCGCACCCACCATCTTCGACGAGCGCGGCGAACTCGACCTTGAGGGACAGCGTCGCTGCATCGATTTCATGATCGACGCAGGCTCGAACGGTCTGTGCATTCTCGCCAATTTCTCCGAGCAGTTCGTGCTCACGGATGCCGAGCGTGAGACCGTGATGCATGCGGTGCTGGAGCATGTCGCGGGCCGCGTTCCCGTGATCGTCACCACCACGCATTTCAGCTCGGCCGTCTGCGCCGCGCGCAGCCGGCAGGCCGAGGCGGCCGGTGCCGCCATGGTCATGGTGATGCCGCCCTATCACGGCGCCACCTTCCGCGTGCCCGAAAAAGGCGTCGTCGAATTCTTCAAGGTGCTGTCGGGCGCGATCAAGATTCCGATCATGATCCAGGATGCGCCTGTCGCCGGCACCCCCCTGTCGGTTGAGCTACTCGCGCGGCTGGCGCGCGATTTCGCCAACATCCGTTATTTCAAGATCGAGGTGCCGGGCGCGGCTGCAAAGCTGCGCAGCCTGATCGACGCCGGCGGCAGCGATATCGAGGGTCCCTGGGACGGCGAGGAAGCGATCACGCTGCTCGCCGATCTCGATGCCGGCGCCACCGGCGCGATGACCGGCGGCGGCTATCCCGACGGCATCCGCCAGATCGTCGATCCCTATTTCGCCGGCAAGCGTGAAGAGGCCAAAGCCGCCTACGAACGCTGGCTGCCGCTGATCAACTACGAAAACCGCCAATGCGGCCTGATCGCCTGCAAGGCGATGATGCAGGCCGGCGGCGTGATCAAGTCGGACACGGTGCGGCATCCGCTCCAGCCGTTGCACCCGGCGACGCGGGCCGGGCTGCTGGAGTTGGCCAAGGAGCGCGATGCGCTGGCGTTGAGGTGGGGGAAGTAGCGCAACGCTGTCGTCCCGGCGAAGGCCGGGACGACGCTGAGTGTGAGGTGCGCACCCCTGGCCTGATCCCGCCAGCTTCCATCTGGCTGAAGGCGTCGAATTAACGCGGTTCGGGCGGTTTCCCGCAGCCCGGCGATGACATATTGTACGCTCGCCAACCTGGCCCGCGGAGCAACTCAAGACATCGCGCAACAGCTCTTCATTATGCCGCTATTCCGAACCAGGTTGGTGCGAACCAACGAAACAGGGAGGCAGTGCCATGACGATGAGGCCGGATCCCACCTTTCACGCATCGCCCAAGCTTGCGATGGAAGCTCCTGCGGAGAACTTTGCCTACACGTTGCTGCTCAGTCCGGATTTCTCGAAACCGGATGCTCTCGCGGTGATCGACGCCAAGCCGGGATCGCCGACCTACAGCCAGATCGTCCACACCGTGACGATGCCCAACAAGGGCGATGAGTTTCATCACTTCGGCTGGAATGCCTGCTCCTCCGCCTTGTCGCCGCTCACTGGGCATGCCTTCATCGAGCGGCGCTATCTCATCATCCCCGGGCTGCGCTCGTCGCGGATTTACATCATCGATACCAAGCCCGATCCGACCAAAGCCAAAATCCACAAGATCATCGAGCCCGAGGAAGTCTTCAAAAAGACCGGCTATTCGCGGCCGCACACCATCCATTGCGGGCCGGACGGCGTCTATGTGAGCACGCTCGGCGGCGGCGGCAAGGACGGCACCAACGGGCCTCCAGGCGTCTTCATCATGGATTGCGAGACGTTCGAGGTCCTTGGACGATGGGAGATCGACCGCGGTCCGCAGACGCTGCACTATGATTTCTGGTGGAACCTGCCGCGCGACTACGTGGTGACGAGCGAATGGGCATTGCCGCCGCAGTTCGAGAACGGGATCGTCCCGGAAGATCTGCTGGCGAACAAATATGGCCATCGTCTCCACTTCTGGGATCTCCGCGCCCGTCGCAACGTGCAGACCATCGACCTCGGCGCCAATCATCAGATGGCGCTGGAGGTACGGCCGGCGCACGATCCGGTTCGCGAATACGGCTTTGTAGGCGTTGTGGTCGACACCACGAATCTCGAAGCCTCGATCTGGACCTGGTGGCGCGAAGGCGGAAAATTCCATGCGGAGAAGACGGCGACGATCCCGCCCGAGCCTGCGCCAAAGGAGAAGCTCCCGCCGCTGCTTCAGGGCTTTGGCGCCGTGCCGCCGCTGGTGACCGACATCGACCTGTCGATGGATGATCGTTTTCTCTATGTCTCGTGCTGGGGCACGGGTGAAATGCGCCAGTACGACGTGAGTGATCCGCGAAAGCCGAAGCTTGCGGGCTCGGTTCACATCGGCGGCATCGCGCGCCGCACCCCCCATCCGAACGGCAAGGCATTTGCGGCCGGTCCGCAGATGGTCGAGATCAGCCGGGACGGCAGGCGGGTGTACTGGACCAATTCGCTCTATTCCACCTGGGATGACCAGTTCTATCCCGATGGCGTTCCGGGTTTGGAAGTCATGGCCAATGTCGGTCGCAATGGTGGCTTCGAGCTCGACAAGAACTACTTCGTGAGCTTCCCCGACGGATATCGTGCGCACCAGATCAGGCTGGAGGGCGGCGATTGTTCGACGGACTCCTTTTGCTACCCGTCGGCCTAGATTGGGCACACGCGAGCCTCGGCTGGCTGTGGCTCGCTCTTGTTGCGAGCGGTTTCTATCACGGGGTCAATCCGGGAATGGGCTGGCCGCTCGCCGTTTCGGCCGGGCTCATGGACAAGAGCCCGCGCGCGCTCTTTCGTGCGTTGTGGGCTCTGGCCGCCGGACATCTCCTGGCAACGCTTCTCGTGCTGCTGCCATTCGCGTTCCTGCTCGTGCTGGCCGAGTGGCAGCGTTCGATCCAGCTCGGCGCGAGCCTTTTCGTCATCGGCTTCGGCGTCTATCGGCTGGTCGAGCGGCGCCATCCGCGCGCGCTGGCACGAATTCCGCCGACGCAATTGGCGCTCTGGTCATTTGCCGTTGCCATTGCTCACGGCGCCGCCTTGATGCTCGTGCCGATCTATCTCGGGCTCTGCCAGGCCTTCGAACTCGATGCCGGCCATGAGGCCGCCGGCGCGCTGATGAAGGCGAGTCTCGGGATGGCGGTTCTGGTGTCTTTGGTGCACGTCGCTGCCATGGTCAGCGCCGGCGGATGTCTGGCGTGGCTGGTCTACCGCCATCTGGGATTGAGGTTCGTCTCGCGAAGCTGGTTCAATCTGGATGTAATCTGGGCCACCAGCCTCATTCTGGTTGGCGTTGTGGCCTTCGGCTTCAATCTCGCGAGCTGGCACTGACACTTACTGGGTCAAAGCCCACTCGCCGATGATGCGGAAGCGAGCCTTGGCGTGGTCCTGTTTGAACAGCGCGACGCGATCGATCGCAAGCGTCTTGAGGCCGAGCGCAGCAAACCTTCCCTGCAGCATTTCCAGAATCGGCCCGCGCCGCTCCACGTCGAGCCGGCCCGTCAACGTCATGTGGAAACGGAATTCCTCCATCACGTAAGGATAGCCCCAGCGGTCGAGATAGTGGCGCTGCCGTTCGCTCAGCTTCTCCGGCTTGCGCCGCGCACGGTCTTCCGCGCTCAGCGGCGCGCGGAAGGAGTCGAAGTCGCGCGCGCAATCGGCGGCGAGCTGCTGGAGTTCGCCGACCGGCTCCCCGGGAATGACGGCGATGAAGCCGCTGATGGAATCGACGACCGGGCGGATCACCGGAATTGCGCGTGCCCTGCCGGCGAATGTCGCGCAGGCCGCAACAAGCTCGACCTCGCGCCTGTCGGACGCCAGCGCCATCGGCGCCTTCAGCGTGGCGTGAAAGCCGTATTTGCGGGGATCGGCGGTGACATCACGCCAGTCCGGCGCGAGACGCGATGCGTCGGCGGGAAACGGCAGCTCGTTGCCGGTATAGGCATCGTAGCCGAGCAACTCCGCGCCGAAGCGGGTGAGCGCGCTGTCGCTGCCTGCGGCAAAATAGATCGCGTAGCGGGGGAAACTCGTCATCGTCCGAGCATAGCGGGTTTATGCCGCGGCGACAGCTTGGCGCGGGGTAGCTGGCATGCCAAGCAACCGCGTCGCCTCGGTGAGATGCACGAGCTTGCCGCCTGATATCACGGCGATCAGCCGCGGCCGCAGCGGCATGCTGTCGTCGACCAGCAGAATGTCCGCGCGCCGGCCTTCCGCGAGCACGCCGCGATCTGCAAGACCGGTCGCGCGCGCGGGCGCGGCGGAGACCAGATTCCAGGCCTCGGTCAGCGGCAGCACGCCATCGGCGGCGAGCCGGAACGCAGCGAGCAGCTGCGCGGGATAGTAGTAGTCCGAGGCCAGAACCGAGCAGAGCCCTTTGGCGATCATGTCGGATGCCCTGGTCCAGCCCGTGTGGCTGCCTCCGCGCACGACGTTCGGCGCGCCGTAGACGATGGCGTCACCGTGGCTTGCTGCCGCCCGCGCTGTCTCCTCGTTGATCGGAAACTCCGCAATCGCCACGCCCATGGCGCGAAAGCCTTCGCGCATCGCCGGCGTCGCATCATCGTGCGAGAGCATCCGCACGTCGGCGGCGCGGGCCGTCGCGGCCAGCCGTGACACGGAAGCCGGCACATCCGCGGCGCGGGACATTATGTGTCCGACCAGCCGGTCGAATTCCTCGCTCGACAGGCCGGTGCGCTCCACCATGCGATTGCGCTTGCGCGGCTTGGCCATGTCCCCAACCGTGCCGTCCATGTGGTCGTTGAAGGCGAACAGGTCGACGCGGCCCTCAGTGAGCCATTGGCTGATCTCGGTTTCGGCGTCGAGATTGTAGGTCTCGTGGCGCAGGTGAAAGCGGGTGTCGGCGGCGAATTGCGGGCGCTGCCGTTCGATCGCCTCCATCAGGCTGCGCGCATTGCCGGCGCTGCGCAGGCCCGGCTCCCACGAACAGGTCGTGGCGTGAAAAACCGTGGTGATGCCGGTGCTGATCGCCTGGCGGTCGCTGTCGGCGAGCGCGACGTCGATCGGGAAATCGACCCCGGCGCGCGGCATCATCTGTCGCTCGAAGGCATCGCCATGCAGATCGACGATGCCCGGCAGGACCAGCAGATCGCGCGCCTTGATCGCCAGCCGCGCCCGGCTGCGCGAGGCATTGATCTCTGCGATGTCCGTTCCGGACACGAGAAGCGACGTTTCGGCGAACTCGGAGCCGATCAGGGCCCGCCCGCCCTCGAGGAATATGTCTGTCACGCGACCGCGCTTCGTTTGCTGGCAGAAGAGGGTGCCCCTGCTTCGTATGCCGTGAGGAAATCCTCAATCCCGAGCTTGCGGAAATTGGGCAGGGCTTCACGCAACTTGTCGTGATCCCAGTCCCACCAAGCGAGCCTCGCAAGCCGCCCCGCAACCTCTTCCGAGAACCGCCGGCGCACGATGCGCGCCGGATTGCCGGCGACGATGGTGTAGGCCGGAACGTCCTTGGTGACGATGGCGCCGGCCGCGATCACCGCGCCGGTGCCGATGTTGCGGCCCGGCAGAACGATCGCGCCATGGCCGATCCAGACGTCATGGCCGATATGGACGTGATGCTGGCGCCGCCAGTCGAAGAATTCCGTGTCGTCGCTCTCGCCTTCGAAATAGGCGCTCGAACGATAGGTGAAGTGCGCCTGCGTGGCGCGTTGCATCGGGTGATTGCCCGGATTGATCCGTGTCATCGCCGCGATCGAGCAGAATTTTCCGATGGTGGTGTAGGTGATCTGGGCGTCGTTCACGACATAGGAGTAATCCCCCATCGTCACCTCGTGCAGCATCGTGCGCGCGCCGACCTCGGTGTAGGCCCCAAGCCTGGCGTCGTGCAGCTTCGCGGAGGGATCGACAGTCGGCTGGACCGAAAGAGCTTTGGCGGCCATGTTGAATCCGAACGAGAGGGCGGGCGTTTCTCTTCGAGCGGCTTGATGACAATGTCATGACGACGCCATGACAGGGGATGAACAGGAGATGAGGTGTGTAGGATCGCCGCACCGCAACGTCCGTGTCACACAAGTGTCAAGCGCCGGCGTTAGCGGTGGGTCCCAGCTACTCTGGAGCCCTGCATGCTGGTGGTTGAAGGTCTGACGTGTCGCTTCGGCGTGAAAGCCGCGGTGGACGACGCCTCGTTTCAAGTCTCTCCCGGCGGCTTCGTCGGCGTGATCGGACGCTCCGGCGCCGGCAAGTCGACCCTGCTGCGCACCATCAACCGTCTCGCGACCCCTGCACAGGGCCGCATCCTGTTCGACGGCCTCGACGTCACGGCGCTGCGCGGCAAGGAGCTGCGGCAGTGGCGGGCGCGCTCGGCGATGATCTTTCAGCAGTTCAATCTGGTGGGCCGGCTCGATGTGCTCACCAACGTCCTGATGGGACGGCTTGCGACGATGCCGGCCTGGCGCTCGCTGTCGCAGACCTGGCCCGAGCAGGACAGGGCGCTGGCGATGTCCGCGCTCGAACAGTTCGACATTGCCCCGCTCGCGGCCCAGCGCGCCGATCAGCTCTCCGGCGGCCAGCAGCAGCGCGTCGCGATTGCCCGCGCGCTGGTGCAGCAGCCCGACATCATCCTCGCCGACGAGCCGATCGCCTCGCTCGATCCGCGCAACACCAAGATCGTCATGGATGCGCTGCTGCGCATCAACAAGCACTTCGGCATCACGGTGCTCTGCAATCTGCATTCGCTCGACCTGGCGCGCAGCTATTGCGACCGCCTGATTGGCATGGCGCAGGGCCGCGTGGTGTTCGACGGCGCGCCGGCCGAGTTGACCGACCACGTGGCGCGCGAGCTCTACGATCTCGAAGCCGCCGAAGTCATGGGCGGCACGCCTGCACCGGTGCGACAGGGCATTCCGGCGCTTGGAACGGCGGCCGCCGCCTGAGCTGCGCCGCATCAGGACTTACCAATTTTGCGTCAACCGACCTCAACCAATGAAGAGGCTATCATGATTACTCGCAGATTGATTCTCGCCGGCGCCGCCGCGCTCGCGTTGACGACTTCGGCCTCCGCCGAAGACTGGAAAGCCAAATATCCCGAGCTGACCTTCGCGGTCATTCCGGCGGAAAACGCCTCGGGCGTGACCGAGCGCTGGGCGCCGTTCATGAGCTATCTCTCCAGGGAATTGGGCGTGAAAGTCACGCTGCGCATCGCCAACGACTACGCTGCCGTAATCGAAGGCCAGCGTGCCGGCAACATTCACATCGCGAGCTACGGCTCGGCCTCGTTCGCCCGCGCCCGCCTGACCGGCGTCAAGACCGACGCCTTCGCCAACGACATCAACTCCGACGGCTCCACCGGTTATTACTCGGTGTTCTTCGTCAAGGCGAGCAGCGCCTACAAGAGCATCGACCAGCTCAAGGGCAAGAACCTCGGCCTGGTCGACCCGAACTCGACCTCCGGCAACAACGTGCCGCGCTTCGAGCTCGACAAGATGGGCATCGCGGACGCCGACACCTATTTCAGCAAGGTCGTCTTCACCGGAAGCCACGAGAACGCGATCCTGGCGCTGGCGCAGGGCACGGTCGACGTCGCGGCCAACCAGTGGACCAGCGACAACGACTCGACATTAGCGCAGATGCTGACCAAGGGCATGCTGAAGAATGCCGATGGCTCGGCGATGAAGAAGGATGATTTCCGCATCATCCACAAGTCGGCGCCGATCATCAACGGCCCCTATGCCTACAATTCTGACCTGCCGGAAGAGGCCAAGGCCGCCATCGCCAAGGCGTTCTTCGACGCGCCGGCCAAGGACAAGGCTGCGTTCCATCGCCTCCAGGACGGCCAGAAGAAGGGTTTTCATCCCGCGACCACCAAGGATTGGGATGGCACGATCGAGCTGATCAAGTTCGTCGATGCGCTGCGTAAGAAGAAGGCGTCCTGAGTTTCGGGACGATGCCACTGGAGCCGGGTCGATGGACCCGGCTCTTTCTCTTTGATTGACCATTTTCCTGGCCAAGATGACCGTCGCGGTTTCGATCCTCCCCGAGCAACAGCTCGCCGTGCTCAACGCCGCCTATCGCCAGGCGGTGGCGCGCAAGCGGCTCCGAATCCTGTCTGGAGCCGTGATCTTCGCCGCAGCACTGTGTCTGGCCGCGATCGGCGCTGAAGTGAATCTGCGCACGCTGTTCGCCCACTTTGGCAACTTCATCAGCTATTTCGACCGCATCCTCACACTCGACACCGGCCAGCGGGTCTGGACCGATGTCGGCGAGTGGCTGTGGGGCTGGCGCAAATGGCTGAGGATGCTGGGCGAGACTTTGCTGATCTCCTATGTCGGCACGCTGATCGGCGCGACTTTTGCGTTTTGCCTGAACTTCTTTGCGGCTGAAAACACCTCGCCCGCGCCGTGGTTGCGCTTCGTCGTGCGGCGCCTGCTCGAATTCGCCCGCACGGTCCCCGGCATCGTGTTTGCCCTGATCTTCGTGATCGCCTTCGGGCTGGGGCCGATGGCGGGCGTGCTGGCGATCGCGATTCACTCCACCGGCGCGCTTGGAAAGCTGTTCTCGGAGATCGTCGAGAACGCCGACATGAAACCGGTCGAAGGCGTCCGCTCGACCGGCGCGAGCTGGCTGTCCTGCATGCGCTTCGCCATCCTGCCGCAGGTCACGGCGGGCTATGCCAGCTACGCGCTGCTGCGTTTCGAGATCAACGTCCGCGAGGCCTCCGTGATGGGCTTCGTCGGTGCCGGCGGCATCGGCCAGGAGCTCGTCGTCGCCATCCGCAAGTTCTACTACTCGGACGTCAGCGCCATCCTGCTCACCATCATCGTCACGGTTTTCATTATCGACATCAGCACCGGCTGGCTGCGCGGCCGCCTGTTCGGCAAGGAGGCGCGGACGTGACGGGGCCGCAGGACATTGACACATCAGCGCTTCGCGCGCGCTACCCTGATGTGTTCGACCGGCCGGCTTCGGCGCGGCTCCCGATGCCGGCGATGATCGTCGCGGCGCTCGCGGTTCTGATTTATGGCCTCATCGATCTCGACTTCTCGCCGTCGCGGTTGTTCGCGGGGCTCAGCCAGCTCGGTTGGATCAGCCTGATGATGATCCCGCCGGATCCCGGCTCGTCGCTGCCGGTCTATCTGAAGGCGCTGGGCGAGACGCTGTCGATTGCGCTGCTCGGCACGACGCTGGCCGCGGTCTTCGCGCTGCCGGTCAGTCTTCTTGCCGCGCGCAATGTGGTGCCGTCGAGGATTTTGCGGTTTCCGGTGCGGCGCTTCCTGGATTCAATCCGCGGAGTCGACACGCTGATCTGGGCGCTGGTGTGGATCAACGTGGTCGGGCTCGGCCCGTTTGCCGGCGTGCTCGCTATTGCCGTGTCGGATTTCGGCGCGTTTGGAAAACTGTTCTCGGAGGCGATCGAGGGCGCCGACCAGAAGCAGGTCGAGGGCATCCGCGCCTCCGGCGGTAGCGCGCTGCACGAGATTCGCTTCGGCCTGCTGCCGCAGGTCCTGCCCGTGATTGCCGGGCAGGTGCTCTATTTCATCGAGTCGAATACGCGCTCGGCCACCATCATCGGCATCGTCGGCGCCGGCGGCATCGGCCTCCAGCTCGCCGAGCAGATCCGCGTGCTGGAATGGCAGAAGGTGTCGTTCCTGATCCTGATGATCCTGGTCGCAGTCGCCGCGATCGATTTCGTTTCGGGCAAATTGCGTTTTGCGATTATCGGGCGGCGGGCGGTGGCGTAACCTTCTTCCTTCTCCCCTTGTGGGAGAAGGTGGCGCGAAGCGCCGGATGAGGGGTCTGCATCCTCAATTCAGATCAGTGCGCGGAGGCAACCCCTCACCCGTCTCGCCGCTAGCGCGGCGAGCCACCCTCTCCCGCAAGGGGAGAGGGGCAGAGGGCAGCCAGTTCACCCGTTCTCCACCAGAAATTCCACCCGCTCCGCCGCAAAGCGCGAATGCTTGGTGACCAGCGGCTTGCCGTCGAGATCGTGATCGGTGGCGTCGACCACCAGGATCGGCCGTCCCAGCGCCAGATCGAGCCGTGCGGCGTCGGTTGCGTCGACGATACCGGCGGTGATCCGGGTCGCGCCGCGGCGATAGTCCCGGACGCCGTAATGCTCGAGCAATTTCGTCATCGAGCGGGTCGCGGCAAAGACGTCGCCCGCAGCGGGGAATAGCTGTGCCGATAGCCACGTCGTGGAGACACAGATCGGCGTGCGGTCGGCGAGGCGCATCGCCTCGATCCGGACCAGCGGTGCGCCGGTCTTGAGGCCAAGCTCCCGCGCGAGTTCGCGGGTCGCAACGTCAGCGGACGCCTCGATCAGCCGGCCATGCGGTTCGCGGCCGTCCGCGCCGACGATCTCGGAGAAACGGGTCCGCGAGCGCAGTGGATAAGCGAGCTTCTGCGCCTCGACATAGGTTCCGCTGCCGCGTTCTGCCCGCACGATGCCGCGCTCGGCAAGCGCGGCCAGCGCGCGTCGCACGGTGTGGCGGTTGACGCGATAGGTTTCGGCGATCTCCACCTCGCCCGGCAGCTTGTCGCCCGCCGCAAAGCGGCCGTCGGCGATGCCGCGCTCGATGCCGTCGGCAACGAGGCGCCACAACGCGACGCCGGAGGAGGCTGTGTCCTGCATGCTCATGTGGCCGGGAAGCTACTCCAGAAATCACGCCTTTGTCACGAAACAGTCATGGCGCTCCCGTATCAAGTTGTCTAGTATCATAGACAACTTGGATTCGGCAAGTTCTGCAGAGAAGTCGGTGGATGCGGTGACCCAGCACAATAATCAGCAAGCCCAGCGCAAGGCCGCAATGTCCGTGCTGGCGCACGCGGAGGCGGGCGAGATCGCCGCTCGCCTCCACGCTCTCGCTTTGCCGGCGCATCAGGATCTGCGCGCGCCGGAAAACGGCCTCGTCATGCTGCGCGGCCGGGTCGGCGGCGATGGTGCGCCGTTCAACCTCGGTGAAGCCACGGTGTCGCGCGCCGCGGTGCGGCTTGCGAGCGGCGAGGTCGGTTTCGGCTACACGCTCGGCCGCGACGGCGAGAAGGCGCGGCTGATCGCGCTGTGCGATGCCCTGGTGCAGTCCAGCGATTTCGGCGCCGCGGTGGAGCGGGACATTATCGCGCCGTTGCGTGAGCAGCTGATGGTCAGGCGCAAGCAGGTGGCGGCCCAGACCGCCGCGACGAAGGTTGATTTCTACACCATGGTGCGCGGTGAGGGGTGAGATCATGACCACGATTGCGGAACTGCCGCCGGGGTTCGCCGATAAGGTCTTGTCGGCGCAATCGACCTTTCGCTCGGTCATGGACGCGATGGCGCGGCCGGGATCGGTGCAGCGCATCGTGCCGACATCAGGAGCGCCTCGTGTGATGATGCGCGGGACGGCCGCGATCGCGCTGACGCTGTTCGATCACGACACGCCGCTCTGGCTCGATGCGCGCATGCATGAGACTTCCGACGTCGTGAAATGGCTGAAATTCCATACTGGTGCGCCGGTGGTGCAGGATTCTTCCATCGCCAGCTTCGCGCTGATCAGCGACGGCGGGGCGCTGCCTTCGCTGGAGCGCTTCGCGCTCGGCACCAGCGAATATCCGGATCGGTCGACCACGTTGATCCTGCAGGTCGAGAGTCTCGATTCGGGACGCAGCTTCGAGCTGCGCGGGCCCGGCATCGACGGCGTCGCCACGCTCCAGGCGTCGATCAAGCCGTTCGACGTGTTCGAGCGACTTCGTATTAACGAGGCGCTGTTTCCGCGCGGTATCGATGTGGTGCTGGTCGCCGATGACGCCATGGTTGCGATCCCGCGCACCACGCGTATCGTGAGCAGGGGAAGCTAAGCATGTATGTCGCAGTCAAAGGCGGCGAACGCGCCATCGAGAACGCCCATCGCCTGCTCGCCAGTGCGCGGCGTGGCGACCAAAGCGTTCCGGAAATCTCGCTCGACCAGATCTCCGAGCAGCTTGGTCTCGCCGTGGACCGCGTCATGAGCGAAGGCTCGCTCTATGACCGCGAGCTCGCGGCGCTCGCCATCAAGCAGGCGCGCGGCGATCTGATCGAGGCGATCTTCCTGGTCCGCGCCTTCCGCGCGACGCTGCCCCGCTTCGGCGCCAGCGAGCCGGTCGAGACCGGCGCGATGCGGATACGGCGGCGGGTGTCCTCGACCTTCAAGGACATTCCCGGCGGCCAGATCCTCGGCCCGACCTTCGACTATACCCACCGCCTGCTCGATCCCTCGCTCGCCGAGGGCTTTGTGCCGGAGACACCGGCGACGGCCGAAGCATCGTCTGCGCCAACCCCGCGGGTGACCGACATCCTCGGCCGCGACGGGCTGATCGAATCCTCGCCTCAGGCTGAGGACGGCGCCAGCGTCGGCGATCTCACTCGCGAGCCGCTCAATTTTCCCGCCGATCGTGACCTGCGCCTGCAAAATCTCGCGCGTGGCGACGAAGGTTTTCTGCTGGCGATGGGCTATTCCACCCAGCGCGGCTACGGCCGCAACCATCCCTTCGCCGGCGAGATTCGCTTCGGTGAGGTCGAGGTTGAATTCTCCGCGGAAGACGTCGGCTTCGCCGTGCCGCTCGGCTCGATCGAGCTCACCGAGTGTCAGATGGTCAATCAGTTCAAGGGCTCCGCGACGGAGGCGCCGTGCTTCACCCGCGGCTATGGCCTCGCCTTCGGCCAGAGCGAGCGCAAGACGATGTCGATGGCGCTGGTCGACCGCGCGTTGCGTGCGCGCGAGCTCGGCGAAGAGGCACTCGCCCCCGCGCAAGACGAAGAATTCGTGATGTCGCATTCGGACAACGTCCAGGCTACCGGCTTCGTCGAGCATCTGAAGCTACCGCATTATGTCGACTTCCAGTCTGAGCTCGGCCTGTTGCGCAAGCTGCGGAAGGAATTCACTGAGGCCAATGCGCCCGATGCCATGAAGGAGGCCGCGGAATGAACGCGCCCGCCTACAATTTCGCTTATCTCGACGAACAGACCAAGCGGATGATCCGCCGCGCGATCCTCAAGGCGATCGCGATCCCCGGCTATCAGGTGCCGTTCGCCAGCCGTGAAATGCCGATGCCCTATGGCTGGGGCACCGGCGGCGTGCAGGTGACGGCCGCGATCCTCGGGCCCGAGGACGTGCTGAAGGTGATCGACCAGGGCTCCGACGACACCACCAATGCGATCTCGATCAGGAAGTTCTTTGCCAAGACCGCCGGCGTCGCCACGACGACGGCGACGATCGATGCGACCGTGATCCAGACCCGCCACCGCATTCCGGAGACGTCGCTACACGCAAATCAGGTGCTGGTCTACCAGGTGCCGATCCCGGAGCCGCTGCGCTTCCTCGAGGCGCGCGAGACGGAGACGCGGCGCATGCACGCGCTCGCCGAATACGGCCTGATGCATGTGAAGCTCTACGAGGACATCGCCCGCTTCGGCCACATCGCGACGGCTTACGCCTATCCGGTGAAGATCAATGCGCGCTACGTGATGGACCCGTCGCCGACGCCCAAATTCGACAATCCCAAGATGGACAATTGCCCGGCGCTGCAACTGTTCGGCGCCGGCCGCGAGAAGCGCATCTATGCGATCCCGCCCTATACGCAAGTTGTGTCGCTCGACTTCGAGGACCATCCCTTCGAGCCGTACCGCTTCAACGCGCCGTGCGCGTTGTGCGCCGCTGAAAATTCCTACCTCGACGAGATCGTGACCGACGACAAGGGCGGGCGCATGTTCGTCTGCTCCGACACCGATTATTGCGAGGGACGTCAGGCCGCCGGCCATCACGGCAGCCTCAGCGCCGCGCCGTACAAGGACAAGGCGCAGGAGGCATCGAATGGCTGATCAAGACATGCTCGAGAACGACGAGCCGCTGCTGGTCGCAAAATCCCTCAGTAAGTCCTATGGCCGGATCGCCGCGTGCCGCGACGTGTCCTTTGCGCTCTACCCCGGCGAGGTGCTGGCGATCGTCGGCGAATCCGGCTCGGGCAAATCGACGCTGCTGCAGCTGCTGTCGGGTCAGCTCGCGGCCAGCGGCGGTGAGGTGTCCTACCGGATGCGCGATGGCGTCACCCGCGATCTCACCACGCTGGGCGAGGCCGAGCGGCGCTTCCTGTTTCGTACCGATTGGGGCTTCGTTCATCAGGATCCCGCGCAGGGGCTGCGCATGACCGTCTCGGCCGGCGCCAATGTCGGCGAGCGGCTGATGGCGGTGGGGTGGAATCACTACGGCCGCATCCGCGATACCGCGTCGGACTGGCTGACTCGCGTCGAGATCGACATCGCGCGCATCGACGATGCGCCGCGGACCTATTCCGGCGGCATGCGCCAGCGGCTCCAGATCGCCCGCAACCTCGTCACCGAGCCGCGGCTGGTGTTCATGGACGAGCCGACCGGCGGCCTCGATGTTTCCGTGCAAGCCCGTCTGCTCGACCTCGTGCGCAGCCTGGTCGCGGAGCTGCATCTCGCGGTCATCATCGTCACCCATGATCTCGCGGTCGCGCGCCTGCTGTCGCATCGGGTCATGGTCATGAAGGGCGGCCGAGTCATCGAGACCGGCCTCACCGATCAGGTGCTCGACGACCCCCGCGAGCCCTATACCCAGCTGCTCGTCTCCTCGATCCTGCCGCCATGAGCCTTCCAACGTAATGAGCCTTGCAAGAAGAGTTCTCCAATGACCGCCATGATCGACATCGCCGACGCCAACAAGACCTTCACGATGCACCTGCAAGGTGGCATCGAGCTGCCCGTGGTGCGCGGCGTGACCTTTCACGTCAATCCCGGCGAATGCGTCGTGCTGTCGGGGCCATCAGGCGCCGGAAAATCGTCGATCCTGAAGATGATCTTCGGCAATTATCGTTGCGATTCCGGCCGGATCGGCATCCACCATCGCGGCGCGCTGGTCGATCTCGCCACCGCCGAGCCGCGGCAGGTTCTCAACATCCGCCGCGCGACCATTGGCTATGTCAGCCAGTTCTTGCGCGCGGTGCCGCGCGTCGCGACCCTCGACGTGGTCGCCGAGCCGCTGATCGTCAACGGCCTGGCGCGCGCGGAGGCGCAAGCCCGTGCTGGCGAACTGTTGCATCGCCTCAACATCCCCGAGCGGCTCTGGCAGCTTCCGCCCGCGACCTTTTCCGGCGGCGAGCAGCAGCGCGTCAACATCGCGCGCGGCTTCATCTCGGATCTGCCGATCCTGCTGCTCGACGAGCCGACCGCGTCGCTCGACGCCGCCAACCGCGCCGTCGTGGTCGGGCTGGTAGCCGAAAAGAAGCGCCAGGGCGTCGCCATGGTCGCCATTGTCCATGACGACGAAATCCGTCATCAGATTGCCGACCGCACCGTCGACGTCACCAGCTTCGCCGCCGCGGCCTGAAGGAAATGGACATGAACGCCAAGAAGGACATCGTGATCGCCAACGCCAGGATCGTGCTGGCGGAACGGGTGATCGAGCAGGGCTGGCTTGCCCTCGCCGATGGACGCATTGCCGAGATCGGCGAGGGCAGGGCGCCCGCGGGGGCAGAGGATGCCGGCGGCGATCTGATCATGCCCGGCTTGATCGAGCTCCACACCGATCACCTCGAGGCGCATTACGTGCCGCGACCAAAAGTGTTCTGGAATCCAGTCGCCGCCGTCGTCTCCTATGACGGCCAGCTCGCGACATCAGGCATCACGACGGTGTTCGACTCGCTCCGGGTCTGGCGCGAGGATGGCGCCGAGGAAGTCGACGGCCGCGCCGGCACGCTTGCCGCCGCAATCACGACCGCTCGCGATGCTGACCTGCTCCGCGCCGATCACTTCCTGCATCTGCGCTGCGAAATCCCGATGCCGAGCGTGGTCGAGGAGGCCAGGGAGCTGATCGACCGTCCCGACGTGCGGCTGATGTCGCTGATGGACCACACCCCCGGCCAGCGCCAGTTCCGGGACGAAGGCAAGCTGCGCGACTATTATCGCGGTAAGGGCGGCGGCAAGACCGACGCCGAGCTCGACGAGCTGTTCGCGAAGCGCTTCGAATATCAGAAGGCCTATGCCGCGACCAACATGCGCGAGATCGTGGCGCTGGCCCACAAGTACAAGATCCCGCTGGCGAGCCATGACGACACCACTGAGGAGAACGTCGTGGACGCCGTGCGCGATGGCGTTTCGGTGGCGGAATTTCCGACCACGCTGGAGGCCGCGCGCGGCCTGCACGAGGCCGGCATCGACATCCTGATGGGCGCGCCGAACGTCGTGCGCGGCGGCTCGCATTCCGGCAATATCGCCGCGGTCGATCTCGCCCGCGAGGGCCTGCTCGACATCCTGTCGTCGGACTACATCCCCTCGAGCCTTCTGATGGCCGCGCTGCACTTGCCCGAGCACGTGCCCGCCATCACTCTTCCGGCGGCGATCCGCACCGTGACGAAGGCGCCCGCGGAGGCAGTCGGCCTGTCCGACCGCGGCGAGATCGCGATCGGCAAGCGTGCCGATCTGATCCGCGTGCATGTCGCGGGCCGCGTCCCCGCGGTCCGCAGCGTCTGGCGCGAAGGAAGCCGTGTCGCATGAGCGAGGCCGTCACCGTGGCGGGAAAGACAACGGGTGCGATCGGGCCCGGGCGGCTCGTGCTCGTGGTCGGTCCCAGCGGTGCCGGCAAGGACACGCTGCTGCGGCTGGCGCGGGCAGCCTGCATCGAGGATCACGACATCGTCTTCCCGCGCCGTGTCGTGACGCGGGAATCCTCGGCCGACGAAGACAATATTGCGGTGAGCCCTGACGAATTCCGTCGGGCGCGCGAGCATGGCGAATTCGCCGTGCATTGGGAGGCGCATGGGCATTGTTACGCGCTGCCGCTCGACCTCAACGACGATATTCGTGCCGGACGCGCCGTCGTGGCCAATGTTTCGCGCACGGTGATCGGCGTGCTGCGCCAGACCTATGCAAACGTCGTGGTGGTCGCGATCACGGCGCCTCCGGATGTGCTGGCGCAGCGGCTTGCCGCTCGCGCCCGGCACAGCGACGGCAATATCGCGGAACGGCTGACGCGCAGCGTCGACGACGCATCGACTCAGGCCGACGTCACCATCCTCAACGCCGGCAGCGCTGAGTATCACGGCCGCCAGCTTCTGCGCGTGATCAGGAACCAGGGCTGGCACGAATAGCCCGCACAACAAGGAGACTGGAATGTCGGTGATCGAAACGGTCGAGCAGCTGGAGGCCATCTACGGCGTCACCAACGACGCATCGATCGTGAAAGTCGCCGACCACGTCACCCCGCTCTATCGCGTCTTCATCGAAAAGGCGCCGTTCGCCGCGCTCGCTACCATCGGACCCGAGGGGATCGACTGCTCGCCGCGCGGCGATCTCTCCGGCTTCGTCCGCATTCATGACCCGAAGACGCTGATGCTGCCGGATCGCCGCGGCAACAACCGGGTCGATTCCTTGCGCAACATCGTGCGCGATCCCAGGGTATCGCTGATGTTCCTGATCCCCGGCTCCGGAAATGCGGTTCGGGCCAATGGCCGGGCGCATCTGTCCATCGATTCCGAATTGCTGGCCTCGTTCAAGGTCGACGGCAAGGCGCCGCGCAGCGTCATGGTGATGACGGTCGACGAAATTTACTTCCAGTGCGCCCGCGCCATCGTCCGCTCCGATCTCTGGAATCCCGACAAGCGCATCGACCCCAAGACGCTGCCGACGCCCGGCCAGATCCTCGCCGAGATGAGCGAGAACAAGGTCGGCGGCGCGGAGTATGATCGCGCCTGGCCGGAGCGTGCGGCCGCGACGATGTGGTGAGTTCGTTCTTCCCCTCTCCCCTTGCGGGAGAGGGTGGCTCGCCGCGTAGCGGCGAGACGGGTGAGGTCTCTCTCCGCGTGCGACTCTCTTGAGGATTCGCGGAGGCAAACCCCTCATCCGGCGCTTCGCGCCACCTTCTCCCGCAAGGGGAGAAGGAAGAACCCATCGCGAGATGAATTCGTTTGTCGGCGCTCGCACCCGGAGACGCGCCCCTGCGCGCTCATCGCAATTATGGATAGACATTTCATTGACCGTTCGCGCTAAACGCTCGATATTCGACGCATCGACACTGCTCCTTCGAGCCGAAGCCGCGATATGAGAACCGATCACCCGCGCAGTAACAATGACATGCATGCGTGCATGACGCGCCGCTGTTTCTCGGCGGCCACCGGCGCATGTTGTTGTTGCTGACCGCCGCCTCCTAGCAGCACCTCACCCAGCAAATCCCAAGAAGCAAATCCAAAGACAGGAACGCCGAGACCCGGCGGACGAGCAGTCATGTCCCGAACTCAATCGAATGCCTACGTCATCGAGATCCACGACCGCGCCGCCGGCATCGTCACGAGGGATACGCGCGGCTTCCGCTTCTTCTCCTCCGAGCGTCTGTTCGACAGCCTCGAAGGCCGCCAGTTCCGCTCGGCGCGCGAGGCGGAGCGCGCCGCCCGTGCGGTATTCTCCGAGCGGGGCCGGCGCGCGAACTGATCAGCTCCAGCGGCGCGCCCTGGTGCGTGCCGCCTTCTTTGCGGCGCTGGAGCGGGCCTTGGCGCCCTTGGTGCGGCTCGCCTTGCGCGCGGCGGCTGAACGCGACGCGGCCGTTCGCCGGCTCGCGGCACGTTTGCCCTGCTTCGACAGTGCACTGCGCGAGGCGGTCGAGCGCGGCTCCTTCTTCAAAACCTTTTCGACTGCTTGCGACACGCGCGGCCGGCGCTTCGGGGTGCGCTTGCCCTGACCGACCTCGTAGGCATATTTGGCGCTGCGTCGCGTCGATTTCTTGACGCTTTCCTTGCGCGGTGGCGGCAGATCGATGCCGGCGCGGCGCGCTTCGGAGAGACCGATGGCAATGGCCTGCTTCGTCGAGCGGGCGCCATGCTTGCCCTTGCGGATCTTGTCGATCTGGTCCTTGACGAATTCGCCGGCCTGCGTGCTTGCCGATTTACCGGCACGCTTGTCTTGCCTGGCTTTGCGAATGACTTCCTGTCTTGGCATGGGTCCTGTTCCCTCGATCTTCACAGGGATATCTGACCGCAACGCGCAAGATGGATGATTGATCCTGTCAGTTCCGGAGCGCAGCCAACAACTCATCCGGGCGTTCGGCCATGATCATGTGGCCCGCGCCGGGCACCACGACGGTCTTCGCATGCGGGATCGCGGCGGCAAGTGCCTTGCCGGCCTTCACCGGCGTCATCATGTCCCGTTCGCCGAGGATGAGCGTCGTGGGCACCTTCACGCTTGCGGCTGCTTGCAGCGCATTCGCGTAAGCATTGCAGGCCGACAAATCCCGGAACAGCACGCCCGGCTCGCAGTGTTTCAATACGGCCTGCGCCCCGCCATGCATCCACAGGCCCGGTGCGAGGCTGCCACCGAGCTCGGCGTTGAAGCCGAGGCCCCAGATCGAGACCATGTCGTTTGCATCCTGCGAATTGGCTTCGGCCGCCTTCAGCAGATCCGGGCCGACCGTCATGGTCGCGGCCGTGCCGATCAGGCTGAGCGCGGAAACCTTGTCGGGGTGACGTGCGGCCGTCTCCAGCGAGATCAGCGAGCCCATGGAATGGCCGATCAGATGCGCTTTCGTCACTCCGGCCGCATTGAGCAGGGCCGCCGTCCAGTCGGCCATCTCGGCGATGCTGCCGAGCGAAGGTCCGGGCGAGCGGCCGTGGCCGGGCAGATCCGGCGCCAGCACGCCAAAGCCATGATGGGCGAACCAGCGCGTGTGCAGCGCCCAGGTCGAATGATCGAAGCCGGCGCCGTGGAGGAAGGCGACCGCGGGCAGGGATCTGTCGAAGTCGCGGCCGCCGGTTGCGACCAGCACCTCGGCGCCGTTGACGGAGAGCTTCATGGTGTCAGACCTTTTGCGAGATGCGCAGCGCTTGGGTGAGATCGTCGACGATGTCGCTTGCGGTCTCGATGCCGACCGAGAGTCGCACCAGCTCCTCGCCGATGCCGGAGGCCTTGAGCTGCTCGGCGTCCATCTGCTGGTGTGTGGTCGAGGCGGGGTGGATCACCAGCGTCTTGGCGTCGCCGACATTGGCGAGATGGCTGATCATGCGCAGCGATTCGATGAACTTGCGGCCGGCGGGCCGCCCGCCCTTGATGCCGAAGGAGACGATCGAGCCGGCGCCGCGCGGCAGCAATTGTTTTGCGAGCTGGTAGTCCGCATGATCTTCCAGCGAGGGATGCAGCACCCAATCCACGGCCTTGTTGGACTTCAGTGCTTCCAGCACGAGCTGGGTGTTTTGCATATGGCGGTCCATGCGCACCCCGAGCGTCTCGACGCCCTGCAACAGCTGGAACGCGTTGGTCGGGGATAGACAAGCGCCGAAATCGCGCAGGCCTTCGGTACGCGCGCGCATGATGAAGGCGGCGGTGCCGAACTGCTCGTCGAAGACGATGCCGTGATAGCCGCCATAGGGCTCGGTCAGCACGCCGAATTTTCCGGATGAGCGCCAGTCAAAACGACCGCCGTCGACGATGGCGCCGCCGATCGCGATGCCGTGGCCGCCGATCCATTTGGTCGCCGAATGCATGACGATGTCGGCGCCGAGCTCGATCGGACGGCTGAGATAGGGCGTGGCAAAGGTGTTGTCGATCAGCAGCGGAATCTTCGCGTCATGCGCGATCGAAGCGACTTTCGGAATGTCCAGCACCTCGAGCCCGGGATTGCCGATGGTCTCGCCGATCATCAGCTTCGTGTTCGGCTTGATCGCCGCGCGGAACGCGTCGAGATCGCGCGGCTTGACGAACGTTGTGGTGATGCCGAAGCGCGGCAGCGTGTGCGCCAGCAAATTGATGGTGCCGCCATAGAGCGAGCTCGATGCCACGATATGGTCGCCGGCGTTCAGAAGCGTGGCGATGGCCAGATGCAGCGCCGCCATGCCGCTCGCGGTGCAGATCGCGCCGACGCCGCCTTCCAGCGCCGCAAGCCGTTCTTCCAGCACGCCGGTGGTCGGATTGGAGATGCGCGTATAGATGTGGCCGGCGCGTTCGAGATTGAACAGCGCGGCGGCGTGATCGGAATCCTGGAACACGTAGGACGTGGTCTGGTAGATCGGCACCGCGCGGGCGCCGGTCGCGGGATCCGGATGCTGGCCCGCATGCAGGCTCAGGGTCTCGAAGGCAGGCGGTTTTGGCGCGGGCATGCGGGGCCTCGTTGCTCGGTCGGCGGAGGCGGCTCTTGTGCCATAAAATGGCGCGCTGCGTCAGCCCATTGACAGCGTTGTCTAACCCCGGATCGCCTGCTCGATGATCCGCGCCTCCCGCAGCAGGATCTCCGCGACCTCCTGTTCGCGTCGTGGGCCGAGCCTGGTGCGAACGGCGGAGACGGTCATCGCGGCAGCGGGACGGCCGTCCGGGGTCTCGATCCAGGTCGAGATCGACTTCGTACCCTGCACGAGACCAATTTCCCTCATGCCGTATCCCAGCCGTCTTGCGGCGGTGACCTGGCCCAGCACCGTCGCAACATCGGTCCGGTAGGCCTCCAGTCTCTTCTCGTTGGCTGCGACGATTTTTCGCGCGTCCTGCGCCGGCATCGCGGCGAGGATGGCGACGCCTGCGCTGGAGACGCCGAGCGGTCGGCGCGCGCCGACCTCGATCGACAGCACCTGGATCGGATAGACGCCAATCCGGCGATCAACGCACAGCGTGTCGTTGCCGGTCCGCACCGTCAGGAACAGCGTGTCGCCGATCTCGGCCGAGGCGCGTTGCAGCGACGGATTTGCCGCGATCAGCAGCCGCGACGGCCGAGGCCGTGCGAGCGTGAGCTCCGGCACCTGGTTGCCGATCGCGTAGCGGCCGGTCCGGTCATGCCGTTCGACGATGCCTTCCTCGATCAGCACGTGGACGATGCGGTGCACGGTCGGGCGGGTGAGGCCGGTCGCCCGCACCACCTCGGCCAGCAGCACGCCGTCTTCGCGGCCTGCGGCAAGGATGCGCAGCACCGCGAGCGCGCGCCGGATCGCCTGCGCGCCCTGTCGCGGTCCCGTGATGCGGCGGGTGGATTTCGCGGAAGTCGTCTTGTCCATAATATGGACGAGAACGCCACAATTCACTCGACAGGTAAAGCGCCCATCTGGAGATTGCGCTCCGAATCGACATGCCGTGTACGACGTCAGGCAAATCGACGTAAAATTGGAAGCGCCGCCGGGAGGTTAACATGCGATTAATCTGGATTGCCCTAGCTGCCGCAGCGGCGATGTTGACGGGACCGGCGTCGGGCCAGCAATGGCCGGCGCGCAACGTCAAGCTGATCGTGCCCTATCCGGCCGGCGGCAATGTCGATAGCGCCGCGCGCATCATCGCGGACAAGCTCCAGGAAAAGCTCGGCCAGCCCTTCATCATCGAGAACAAGGCGGGCGCCGGCGGCATGATCGCGGGCGAGGCGTTCGCGAAATCCGCGCCCGACGGCTACACGCTGTTCGTCGGCGCCAACGGCCCGGTGCTGTTCGCGACCGAAATCAACAAGCGCGACGCCTACAATTGGAAGAAGGACTTCCTGCCGATCACGACGATCTCGATGACGTCGTTGGTGCTCGAGGTGCATCCGTCGGTGCAGGCGACCACCTTCAAGGAATTCATCGACCTCGCCAAGCGCGAGCCGGGCAAGCTGACGATGGCCTCGCCCGGCCCCGGCACCACCAATCATCTGCTCAGCGAGCTGATGCAGTCCAGCCTCGACCTGCAATGGGTCACCGCGCATTATCGCGGCAATGCGCCTGCCGTCAACGATCTCTTGGGCGGGCAGGTGCAGTTCGCGTTCGACCAGCTCACGGTCAGCCTGCAGCACATCAAGGCCGGTCTGTTCCGGGCGCTGGCCGTCACCAGCCCGCACCGCCTGAAGTCGCTGCCCGACGTGCCGACCTTCGCCGAGCTTGGTTACAAGGATTTTGACGGCCAGACCTTCACCGGCCTGTTCGCACCGGCAGGCACGCCGGCGCCCGTGATCGACAAGCTGCACGAGGCACTGACCGCGATCCTGAAGGACCCCGCCGTGGTCGACAAGTTCGAGAAGCTCGGCGGTGAAGCCGTCGCGATGACGCCCGACGAATTCAAGGCCTATCTCGCGCGCGAGGACGCCAAATGGATTCCGATCGTGCGCAAGGCCAACATCAAGGCGGATTGATCGATGCGGATCGACCCCAGCGAGCTCGGCGCCGAGCGCATCTACCGGCTGATGACCGGCATCGTGGTGCCGCGTCCGATCGCCTGGGTGACGAGCCTGTCGCGCGCAGGCGTGCTCAACCTCGCGCCGTTCAGCGCCTTCACCTTCGTCTCGCAGAAGCCGCCGATGCTCGCGATCAGCGTCGGCCGCAAGGGCGCGGACTACAAGGACACCGCGCATAACATCCTCGATACCGAGGAATACGTGATCCACATCGCCGATACCCCGCTGATGCAGGCGGTGCACGACTCATCGGTCGAGCATCCGCCCGAGATCAGCGAGGTCGCGGAGCTCGGCCTTGAGACGCTCCCGAGCGAGCGCATCAAGGTGCCGCGGCTCAGCGTTGCACCCGTTGCGATGGAGTGCCGCTTTCGGCAGTGCCTCGAATTCGGCGACGCCCGCAGCCGTCTCATCGTGGGCGAAGTCGTGATGTTCCACCTCCGCGACGGCCTCGTGAACGACGGCAAGGTCGAAACCGTCGCGCTCGATCCGATCGCGCGCATCGGCGGGCCGCGCTACGCCCGGCTCGGCGAGATCGTGACGCTGCACGGCGTGTTCCAGACTCCCAAATCGAAAGACTGAGCGCGCCGCCCCCGCGCGCGCCCCAAGACCATTGGAGAACGACCATGCGACTCCTAAGCTATCTCGTGGACGGAGAGCCGCGCTACGGTGCCGTCATGGAAGGCGGCGTCGTTGATCTGACCCGGCGGATCGGCCGCGACTTCTCCGATGTCAGGGCGCTGATCGCAGCCAACGCGCTGGCCGACGCGCAGGAAGCCGTCGCCGGACAAAAGCCGGACTACGCGCTGGAAGAGCTCGTGCTGCTTCCGCCGGTGCTGGCGCCGGAAAAGCTCTGGTGCATCGGAGTCAATTACGCCGAGCGCAATGCGGAGTATAAGGACAGCTCTGACCTGCCCAAATATCCCAGTCTGTTCGTGCGCAGCATGTCCTCGATGACGGGCTCAGGCCAGCCGCTGGAGAAGCCTCACGTCTCCGAGCAGCTCGACTATGAAGGCGAGCTCGTCATCGTGATTGGCCAGGGCGGCCGCCACATTCCGCGCGAAAAGGCCTGGGCGCACATCTTCGGCATGACGCTGTGCAACGAGGGCACGATCCGCGACTGGCTCCGCCACGGCAAGTTCAACGTCACGCAGGGCAAGAATTTCGACCGCTCCGGCAGCATCGGTCCGTGGATCGTCACCGCGGACGAGCTCGATCCGCGCGGGCCTCATGACATCGTCACGCGCGTCAACGGCGAGGTGCGGCAGCAGGACACCACCGAGCGGCTGATGTTCCCGTTCGATTTCCTGATCTCCTATCTCTCGACCTTCGCAACCCTCAAGCCCGGCGACATGATCGTGACGGGCACGCCGACCGGCGCCGGCGCCCACTTCGACCCGCCGCGCTGGCTCAAAGTCGGTGACGTCGTCGAGGTCGAATCCAGCCGCATCGGCGTGCTGCGCAACACCGTCGCGGCGGAGCAATAGGTCATGCTGGATACTGCCACGATCGAACGTCTTGCCACGCGGCTCGACGAAGCCGAACGCACCAAGACGCTGATCACGATGTTTTCGAAAGACCATCCCGATTTCAGCATCGAGGATGCCTATGCCGTTCAGCGCGCCTGGACCAGACTCCAGCTCGGACGCGGCCGGGTCATCAAGGGCCACAAGATCGGCCTGACCTCGAAAGCGATGCAGAACGCGGTCGGCATTTCCGAACCCGATTACGGCGTGCTGTTCGCCGACATGTTCTATGCCGACGCCACGCCGATTCCGTTCGACCGCTTCCAGGCGCCGCGAATCGAGGTCGAGCTCGCCTTCGTGCTGAAGGCGCCGCTGCGCGGGCCCGATTGCACCATCTTCGACGTGCTCAACGCCACCGACTACGTCACCCCGGCGCTGGAGATCCTGGAGACGCGCATGCACCGCGTCGATCCCGAAACGGGCAAGGCGCGAAAGGTCATGGACACGATCTCGGACAACGCGGCGAACGCCGCGCTGGTGCTTGGCGGCCGGCCTTTCCGTCCGATGGACGCGGACATGCGCTGGATAGGCGCGCTGTTGTTCCGCAACGGCGAGGTCGAGGAAACCGGGCTTGCCGCCGGCGTGCTCAACCATCCCGCCAACGGCATTGCCTGGCTCGCCAACCGCCTCGCGCCGCATGACGAGCATCTGGCCGCCGGCGAGGTGGTGCTGGCGGGATCGTTCACGCGTCCGGTCGACATTCGCCGCGGCGACACGTTTCATGCCGATTATGGCGCGTTCGGCTCGGTGTCGTGCCAGTTCGTCTGAATCAACACATGAAAGGGAGCGCATCATGACCGGTCACACGCGGCGCAAGAGCATCCATATCGGCGGCTTCAAGCATGCCAACCCGATTCCGAACGCCTGCCGCATCGGCAATCTCGTGATGTCGGGCGTCATTCTCGGCCGCGATGCGACTGGTGCGATGCCCGAGAGCCTGGAGGCGCAATGTGCCAACATGTTCGCGCATATGAAGGCGACGGTCGAGGCTGCCGGCGGCACCACCGACGACATCATCAAGATGACGGTGTGGCTGAAGGACCGTACGCAGCGTGGCCCGGTCAATGTCGAGTGGCTGAAGATGTTTCCGGACGAGCATTCGCGCCCGGCGCGCCACGCGCTGCCGATGGACAACATGGACGGCGGCGCGCTGGTGCAGTGCGACTTCACCGCCGTAATCGACTGAGGGAGTTTTGCGCATGCCGACCTATCTTCCGTTCGACCCGAACCCGCGCCGCCCGGTCAAGGGGCCGCCGCCCAAATCCCTCGACAGCCAGTTTCACGTGCTCGGCCCCCTCGACAAATATCCGGAGCGTCCCGGTGCTGCCTATCGGATGCCGACCGCGACCTGGGAGGCGGCGCTGCGCGTGCACAAGACGCTCGGCATCGAGCGCGGCATCATCGTGCAGACCACGACGTATGGCGCCGACCATGCCGTCGTGCTCGACGGTCTCGCCGCGATGGGCCCGAACTATCGCGGCTGCGCCAACGCGCTGGTGTTCGCCGAGGCGAACGATTCGTATCTTGCCAAGCTGCATGATGCTGGGGTCCGCGGCGCGCGCTTCAGCTTCCGCCAGGAGCTCGGCGCTGTGCTGTCGGATGCCGATTTTGCCCGCGCGATTGCGCGCATCCGCGAGCTCGGCTGGTACGTCAAGATCCAGCCCGAGAAGGACGGCATCGTCTCCAGCGTCGCCAAATACGAGAATCTCGACGTGCCCGTGCTGATCGACCACATGGCACGGCCCGATCCTGAAGCCGGCAGGAACGATCCGAACCTGCGCAAGATGCTGGAGCTGCTCGGCAAGGGCAATTTCTGGGTGATGCTGTCGCTCGGCGAGAAGTCCTCGAAGCTCGGGCCGCCCTACGACGACGTCATCCCGATCGCGCGTGCCTATATCGAGGCAGCAGTCGACCGCTGCGTCTGGGCCAGCGACTGGCCGCACCCGGTCTCGGTCAAGCAGCCGCCCAACGACGCCGATCTGCTGGAGTTGATGTACCGCTACGCGCCCGACCAGTCGACGCTGGAGAAGATCCTGGTGCACAATCCGGCCAAGCTGTTCGGCTTTCCGGATTAGGGCGCTCACGGCCTGCCACGAGCGCAGCTTCACCGTCGCAACAATCGCACCCGCTCACCCCGCCAACCGGTCCCTTACCCCGGCTGCGATCTCGAACGAGCGCAGCCGTGCGGCGTGGTCGTAGATCTGCCCCGTCGTCATCAGCTCGTCCGCGCCGGTGTCGGCGATCAGCGCCTTCAGCTTCGCTTCGACCATGTCAGGCGTGCCGACCGCCGAGCACGACAGCGACTGGCCGACCATCGCCTTCTCGGCTGGCGACCACAGCGCGTCCATGTCGTCGACCGGCGGCGGCAGCGGGCCGGGCGTGCCGCGGCGCAGATTGATGAACTGCTGCTGCAGCGAGGAGAACATGCGCTGCGCGTCCGCGTCGCTGTCGGCGGCGAACACGTTGACGCCGACCATCGCATAGGGCTTGTCGAGCTGCGTCGAGGGTTCGAACCGCGCCCGATACTCCCGCAGCGCCGGCATCATCATTTGCGGTGCGAAGTGTGAAGCGAACGCGAACGGCAGGCCGAGCATCCCTGCGAGCTGCGCGCCAAAGGTGCTGGATCCCAGGATCCACAGCGGCACCTTCGTCCCCATGCCCGGCACGGCCCGGATGGCCTGGTTCGGCTGCACGTCGCCGAGCAGCGCCTGCAACTCCAGCACGTCCTGCGGAAAGTTTTCCGAACTCGTCGCGAGGTCGCGCCGCAGGGCGCGTGCGGTAAATTGGTCGGTGCCCGGTGCCCGCCCGAGCCCGAGATCGATCCGCCCGGGATAGAGCGAAGCCAGCGTGCCGAACTGCTCGGCGATGACGAGCGGCGAATGGTTCGGCAGCATGATCCCGCCGGACCCGACCCGGATCGTCTTCGTCCCGCCCGCGATATGCCCGATCACCACCGACGTCGCCGCGCTCGCGATCCCCGTCATGTTGTGATGCTCGGCCAGCCAGAACCGCTTGTATCCCCAGCCCTCCGCATGCTGCGCGAGATCGAGCGAATTGCGGAACGCTTGTGACGCATCGCCGCCTTGGCGGATGGGCGCGAGGTCGAGCACGGAGAAGGGGATCATGGAAGGGTCCGGATGGAGCGTGCGGTGGTAACGTGGACTCGACATGTAGGAGCCGGTCGCAGGAATACCAGCCGAAACGATCATGGTGCTGCGCCGGCGGCTCCATCGCGCGGAGACGGGGCCATCGCTGCGCTGCATGCGGCAAATTCGCCTGTATGGAAACCGCGGGCCGCATTGCCGCGTTGCCGGCCGGTTTGATCAACGGCGACGATTTTCATTTCGGGGGCTTTCTTTGGACAGATTCAACATTGGTGTTCATGTCGTTGCGCTGGCTGCGGCCTTCGCACTCGCCGTTCCCATTGGCTGGGACCGCGAGAAGCGGGCGCGAAGCGCGGGCTTGCGCACCTTTCCACTGGTCGCAATGGCAAGCTGCGGCTTCGTGCAGGCCAGCGAAAGCCTGCTCGTGCATTCGCCTGACGGAATGGCGAAGGTGATCGAGGGCCTCATCACCGGCATCGGCTTCATCGGCGGTGGCGCAATTCTCAAGCAGGGGAATTCGGTGCAGGGGACCGCGACGGCCGCGAGCCTCTGGGCGACCGGCGCCATCGGCGTCTCCGTCGGGCTCGGCGCTTTTGATGTCGCGGTGACGGTCGCCGTATTCACGTTCCTGACGCTTCGCTTGTTGACGCTGGTCAAGGAAGAAGACGATCACTGATGCATGTGCGAGCGGCCTGCACCCCGTTCACAACAACGTCATCGCGACCCGCTGCGTCCCCCGGCCCAACTGTGCGTCTGGCGCGTTTTCTTGTACACTCACTGAGCCTTTGGACGCTCGCCAGGAGGAACCGACATGACCACGGTCGTACTCAATCGCCGGAGCCTCCTCGCCGCGGGCGGCTCGATCCTCGCAACCGGGCTCTTGGCGACCGGCGTCCCCGGCCTGCTGTTGCCTGCACGCGCGGACGGCCTCGCACCGACCGAGACGATGTCTGGCGGGGCGAACAACTACCGCAAGGGCGCGGCGATCGTGGAGCGGATCGGAAAGGGTGGCTTCTGGATGAGCGGCACCGTGCGCCGCGCCGGCGACGGGACTCCCTTGGCCGGGCAGCGCATCCAGATCTGGGCGCACACGGTCGAAGGCCAGGAGCACGAGCCGCAGAGTCATGGCGCCACGCTCACCGACAAGGACGGCAAGTTCCGGCTCGAAATGCCGCAGATCATTCCCATCTTCGGCCAGCCGCATGGCCACCTCGCCTATGACAGCGGTGAATTCAAAACCGTCTTCCTGCGGCCGATAATGCGGAGCGCAAAGGAAACCAGCCTCGAGGCGCACTTCGTCCTGCAGCCGGCCTGATCGCATTGGAGATGAAGGGGCGGAGATCGGCCCGGGCGCCCCTGATCTGGATCGCCCTTGCCTTGGCCATCGGCGTGCCGATCGCGCTCGCTGCGGGAAGCGAACAGCTCACATGGCGCGGCCCGGTCTACATCCTCGCCGGCTTCGCTGGCATCATTGCGCTCGGTCTCGTGCTCGCTCAGCCCCTGCTGATCGGCGGATATCTGCCGGGACTGTCGGCCTATCGCGGCCGGCGCGCCCACCACTGGATCGGCGGCACGCTGGCTCTGGCGGTGGTGATCCACGTCGCCGGCCTCTGGATCACCAGCCCGCCCGACATGATCGACGCCCTGACTTATACGTCACCGACACCGTTCTCCCCCTTCGGCGTGACCGCCATGTGGGCCATCTTCATTGTTGCGCTCCTGGCTCTGCTGCGCCGGCGGCTGGGATTGCGGTTGCGCACGTGGCGCATCGTCCATATTCCCCTCGCGATCGTCATCGTCGCAGGCAGCGTCGCCCATTGCCTGCTGATCGAGGGGACGATGGAGACGATCTCGAAGGCTGCGCTTTGCGCAGCTGTGCTGGCGGCGACCGTCAAGGTGATGGTTGATCTCTGGAGAAGGCGGACGTTGCGCGATAGCAGCATTGCGCGGCCGTAAGCGTAGGGTGGGCAAAGGCGCGTAGCGCCGTGCCCACCATCTATCTATCAATGGTGGTTGGTGGGCACGCTTCGCTTCGCCCAGCCTACGAGCTCCGAAACTTTCGCTGACCCCCTTGTTCCAACACGTTCGGCGTCGTTACCGCTGGTATCGGCTCCGCTTGCCCGGGAAGGCGGTCAAGATTATCCTCGCGCGATGGCCGTCAGTGTCCCCGACCTGAGAGCATTCCTGCTCGCCACACCGTTCTTCGGCGGTATCCCGGATCAAAGTCTCGACCTCCTGATGTCGATGCTGGTTGAGTGCCGATTTGATACCGGAGCAACCGTCGTGACGGAGGGCGAGCCCGGACGCTCGCTGTTCATCGTCAAATCCGGCCGGCTGGCGGTGAGCAAGCGGGCGAATGCGGGCAACGTCATCCCGATTTCCGTTCTGGAGCCCGGCGATTTCTTCGGTGAGATGACGCTGATTGAAATGCAAAATCGATCCGCCACGGTGGTCGCGGAGAGTCCGACCGTGCTTTACGAGCTGACCGCCCAGAAGCTCTACGCTTGCTACAAGGCCGATATCCACACCTATGTGATCGTCCTGCAAAACATCAATCGCGAGCTATGCCGACGGCTGCGCCGTTCAGACGATCGGTTAGCGGGGCATCAGGTGGGTGACGAGAGTTGACATGCGTAGCATGGGTAGAGCGAAGCGAAACCCATCATGTCTCGTCACCGCGCAAATCTTCCATGGATTTTCGTTTCGCTGTACCCATCCTACGAACTCCCCGGCACCGTAGGCTTCGAATAGGAAACTAACATGGCTCAAGCCGGAGATAATGGACGGTTCGCGGCGTTCAAGCACCACGCCAAGGTGCACTCCTTCAGAGTCAGCACTGCTTTTCTGACTTGGATTCTGCTCGGCGCGACGCTCTTTTACAAGCCTGAGTGGGTCCGATGGGCCCTGCGAACAGGCACGCACGCTATTGAAGCTGTCGGCGATGCGCTTCCTGGTTATTGGGGCGCTCAGGCCGAAATTGTCTTGCGCGAACTCGGTGGTTTCCTTTGGATCCAGATCACGGCCGCGATCCTGTTTGTCCGGTTCGTGTTCTGGCTGATCGGGGCCTCGTGGCGACGTGGTCGGCGGTAGATCCAGTCAGCTCGCGTAGGATGGGTAGAGCACTTGCGAAACCCATCATGCTTCGTCACCGAGCAATGCTATGCAATTCCTGGCCAAAACTGACTGGAGCTCTCGCTCGGGCGATGCCCGCAAGTGACCCCGAAGCGGCGGTCGCGGGGAAGTTGAGGTTCGCTAAGGCCCCACAGGCCTAAAATGTGCTTTAAGGAATATAAGAGACATCCTCAGCTGAGGGAGCCAACCTCAGCGGCGATTTCTTCCGTCAACCACGCAATGCCCGCATCCATCATTGCTGCCTTGGTCGTAATGGCCATGATTGCATCGGACTTCCGCTTCAAAGGAAGCTCAACCAATTGCAGCGCGAAACGAGCCGCGTATCTCTCGACGAGACGGCGCGGCAATGTTGCTATCAAGTCCGAGTTTGAAATTTGCGTGAGTGCCATCATAAAGGTGGGCACGGTCAGGACAATGCGGCGCTGGAGGCCGCGCTTCTCCAGGAGTTGGTCGACAAAACCTCGCGGATCGCCGTCGAGCGACACAAGAAGATGCTGTGCTCTGCAGAATGCAGCAATCGTTGGTGCGCGGGCGAATCCGTTTCCCTTGCGCATTGCGACCACGAAACACTCATCGTAAAGCTTTCTTGCCTGGAAGCGGGTTGGCACTGTGCCCAGGGGCAGGATGGCCAAGTCGATTTCGCGCTTCTCCAGCTTCTCCAGGCTTGACCGCCAAGGGTGCTCCACAGCGCTTGCATGCCTCCCTGGCATCAGATGGATCAAGCTCAGGTCGGCACGGGGTGCCTTTCTCCTGAGCCGCCCCGCAAATGGTCCCATCACCGTGTCCATGATCGCATCAGGAGCGCCAATGGAAAAACGGCGGCTACTTGTAGTCGCGTCGAAGGGCGTAGCTGAAGCAAATACGCGCCCTACGCGAGAAAGGATATCTGCTACTGGCTCGCCGAGTTCCAGCGCACGCTCCGTCGGCACAACACCCTTCGGCGTCCGTAAGAACAGGGGGTCATTAAATAGATGCCGTAGCCGCCCAAGTGAATGACTTACGGCAGAAGGGGTGATGTTCAAGCGGCTAGCCGCTCGCGCCACGTGGCTCTCCTCCAGCACAGTGTGGAAGACCAGCAGCAAGTTAAGATCGACTTTTGACAAGGAAATGTGGTTCAGCATATTGCTGAGGTTATATCACTGGATTCATGTCTCTGAAAGCTCCATGGATTGCGCAACGTTAGCCACAGGAGCTGAAATGACCAAACACCATGCAAACTGGCCAGGAACGCTGTCACGGCGGTCCGCGATCACGACAGTCGCTGCGGCATCGTTGACCCCTCGATTTTGCGCTAGTGTGGCTGCCAGTGACGACGTCGCTCACCTTATCGAGCGCGCCGCTGCGAAAAACGCGGCCTTCATGCGCGGGGACATGGATCGTTGGCTGGCCCTTGTTCGCATCGCCAGTGACTTCACGTTAATGCAACCATTCGGCGGCCCAACTAGCCACGGGTTCGACGCAAGTCCTGAACGTTTGGCGAAGCTATCCCAGTTTTTCAAGAACGGTGAGACGACCTTGGAGGTCGTGCAAACCTATGCATCGGACAAGCTGGTCGTTCTCGTCATGGTCGAGCGGCAATATGCCGAAGTCGGGAGCTTACCAAAACAAGACTGGTCGCTCCGAGTTACGGAAATCTATCGCAAGGACGGTTCTGAATGGCAGTTAGTCCATCGCCACGCAGACCCGCTGGTTCATGGCGTTACGTTGCAGGAGGCGGCGACGATTGCTCGCGGCGGACGTAAGGATGAATGACCGCGGCAACTGGCGTCTTATCAGAAGAAGGATCGATTGCGCCGAAGACTGCATTACATGCAGGTCCACTTCCCCTTTTGGCCCCATAGCGGAAGTCTGCTCGACGTCGGCTTGTATCCCCTTCCATAGGTTGGGCGATATACGTGCTTAGGCGCGCGCTAGGCAGGCAAATCTGACCCGTCGGGCAAAACACCTCTCTCCTGCAAAATCTCGTCAACCCTCCCCCACAAAAATATTCCACTTTACCGAAATTCGGAATCGCAGTATCAATCCGCCATCCCGGTCCAGGGAGAGGGGCGATCGTCCGTCGTAACGTGCGTGGGTCGGGGGGCGGTGGACGCGGCAGTGTCGGGCACGCGAAGGCGGAACCAGGGCGAGATGAACCTCGTGAGGTCCTGTTGCGTGCGGACGAACGGCGCCTGTGTCCGGCGAGCCTCTTGGCGAAGCCGGATCGCTGCGTACGGCAAAATCGTGTGGTCCTGGCCGTCGTTGCTACGGTCAAGCCTTGCGGAGATGGATCGAGGCTCAACCGGGTCTCAATGCATCGTCAATTCGCAAGGCGACGGTGACAAAAAGGAACTCGTCGCCGGGGAGAGCGCGGCATAAGCCGTCAACCCACTGCGCAGGGAAGGCCGAGTGTTCGGCGTCACCTGTATGCTGCTGTGCGGTCTTTTTGCGCTACATTTTCGCGCAGCGGACCGCGGGTGCTAAGCCGGCACCCGGTCTTCCCTGCGCCTCTTCACAGAGGAGGGTCAAGGTAGAAGCAAAACTCGGGCATCTCATGCCGCGAGAAGGCTGTTTCATGTGTGATTTGAGCGAGGGAATGGTGCTGCCAGACAGGATTGAACTGTCGACCTCTCCATTACCAATGGAGTGCTCTACCACTGAGCTACGGCAGCATGTGCTGGGATAAGAATCGGCCGCCACGAGGGGCCTACCAAGCGGGCCGATATCTGCCACAAGGCCCCCTCCTGTGCAAGCTTGCTAGCTCCGCCAAAGCGATAAAATCGGGTCGATATCGGGGCCAAAATGCCTGTTCTGGCGCGAAACGGCCGACTTTCCGCGGAATAGGTTCCGATATCCCCACCCAACTGGCCAGTTGCCCGATACGCCGGATTCGATCCATTTCGATTTTCGCACGATCGGATCGCGCGGGCCTCTTGAGCCGCCTTATTCCTCGGGCATGTTATCGCCGATCGCTGTAATGGACCGGTGATGGCAGACGAGAACGACAAGAGCACGAAGCAGGACTCCAGACAGGCGAGGGCGTTCCGCGACGACCGGCTCAAATCGGCGCTGCGCGAAAACCTGAAGCGGCGGAAGATGCAGGCGCGCGAACGCGCCGCAAGCACCGACCCCTCGCAGAATGAAGATGGTTCCCTAGATGAGGGGGCCGCCGGCGAGATAGCCGGCAAGACCGGCGACTAGAATTTTTGGAGTGCATGGACGTGGCAATGGGGCAGGACGAATCGCAACGACCCGAGAGTGACGCGCAGATGTCGCGGTTCACCCGCCCTGAACAGACCTTTCCGGCGCTGACACCAGCCGAGATCGGGCGTGTCAGGCATTTCGGCGAGGTCCGCAACTATGCCGATGGGGAATTCCTGTTCGAGACCGGTAAGCCGGGACCCGGCATGTTCGTCGTGCTCAAGGGCCACGTCGCCATCACCCAGCGCGACGGCCTCGGCCATGTCACGCCGTTGATCGATCAGGGGCCGGGGCAATTTTTGGCCGAGCTGAGCCAGCTCTCCGGACGGCCGGCGCTGGTCGACGGCCGCGCCGAAGGCGATGTCGAGACGCTGCTGTTGCCGCCGGAGCGGCTGCGCGCGCTGCTGGTCGCCGAGGCCGAACTCGGCGAGCGCATCATGCGCGCGCTGATCCTGCGCCGGGTCAATCTGCTCCAGGGCGGCGTCGGCGGCGTGGTGCTGATCGGTCCGTCGCATTCGGCAGGCGTGGTGCGGTTGCAGGGCTTCCTCACCCGCAACGGCCAGCCGCATCATCTGCTCGATCCCGCGCGCGATCGCGACGCCGCCGACGTCATCGCGCGTTATTCGCCCAAGCCGGACGACTGGCCGCTGGTCGTCACACCCGATGGTGCGGTGCTGCGCAATCCCGGCGAAACCGAGCTTGCGCGCGCGATCGGCATGATCGGCGGTCCGCGCAACGACCGTATCTACGACGTCGCGATCGTCGGCTCGGGGCCAGCCGGGCTCGCCACGGCCGTGTATGCCGCGTCCGAAGGCCTCTCCGTCGCCGTGCTCGACACCCGCGCCTTCGGCGGCCAGGCCGGCGCCAGCGCGCGCATCGAAAACTATCTGGGCTTTCCGACCGGCATTTCCGGCCAGGCCCTGACCGCGCGCGCCTTCAACCAGGCACAAAAGTTCGGCGCGGAAATCATGATCCCGGTGACGGTGAAGTCGCTCGACTGCACGCGCAAGGACGGCGCGTTCTCGGTGGCGCTTGACGGCTGCGATCCCCTGCATTCGCGCGCGGTGGTGGTCGCAAGCGGCGCACGCTATCGCCGGCCCGAGATCGAGAACCTCGACAAGTTCGAAGGCCGTGGCGTCTGGTATTGGGCCTCGCCGGTCGAGGCGAAGCTCTGCGCCGGCGAGGAAGTGGCGCTGGTCGGCGCCGGAAACTCGGCGGGGCAGGCCGCTGTGTTCCTGTCGGGGCACGCCAAAAAAGTGCTGATGATCATCCGCGGCGGCGGTCTCGGCGCCAGCATGTCGCGCTATCTCATCGAGCGCATCGAAGCCACGCCGAACATCGAACTGATGTTCAACACCGAGATCACGGCGCTCGAAGGCGACGAGGCCTCGCTGCTGCGGCGCATCCGCTGGAAGAGCCGGCTCTCGGCCGACGAGGATTTCGCCGACATCCGCAATCTCTTCCTGTTCGTCGGCGCCGATCCCGCCACCAGCTGGCTCGACGGCTGCGGCATCACGCTCGATCGCGGCGGCTTCGTCGTCACAGGCGCGCAGTCCGAGCAGAACCAGGGCCGGCTGGTTGCGCCGCTGGAGACGTCGGTGCCCGGCGTGTACGCCGTCGGCGACGTCCGCTCCGGCTCGGTCAAGCGCGTCGGCGGCGCCATCGGCGAAGGCGCCCAGGTCGTGGCCTCCCTGCACGGCTTCCTCGGCGACGCCGCAAAACCGGCGCTTTAGTCAAGGACAAGGCAAGTAAATGGCAAGTCGAATGAGGCTTGCCATCTTGCGGTGTGATGCCTGACTATCTCCTCATCCTGAGGAGCGCGCATTGCGCGCGTCTCGAAGGATGAAGGCCCAGCTGCCGAAGCCGGGCCTGCATGGTTCGCGCGGCGATGCGCAAGCATAGTCCGCAGGGGCGCTCGCGCGCCTCCTCACCATGAGGATCGACAAAGAAGCGCTTAACGGGAGGACTAAATGGCTGAAATCGTCGTGCTGTATAAAACGCCCACGGATGCTGCGGCCTTCGACAAATACTATGCCGAGACCCATATTCCGCTCGCCAAGAAACTTCCAGGCTTGAAGAAGTACGCCATCAGCAAGGGGCCGGTCGGCTCCCCCGCTGGACCTTCCGGAATCCATCTCGTCGCCATTCTCACCTTCGACAGCACAGCCGACATCCAGGCGGCATTCGCTAGCCCGGAAGGCAAGGCGACCGGTGCCGACGTGCCGAAATTCGCCAGTGGCGGCGCCGACCTGTTGATCTTCGACACCAAGGAAGTGTGAACCGCGATTCGACTTCGTCGACTCGTAGCCCCGGATTTCGCTTCGCTCCATCCGGGCTACAACTGCCGTCGTTTGTGACAGCGGTGCAAATAATTCAGCCATGCGTTTTCTATTCGCACGACGACGCATGGCTGCGCACGCATGTGTGACGCCAGCGCGTGTGGCAATTCGATGAGGACCGTAATATCAATCCCGACCTCAATATGGAGAGTAGGAGAGATGTCATGGTTCTTGGGTTGAGCTTGCCCGCCTTCACGCTGGTTCATGTCATCATCAGCCTGATCGGCATCGCCGCCGGCCTTGTCGTGATGTTCGGCCTGCTCGGCTCGAAGCCGATGCTGCGCCTCACCACGATTTTCTTAGCGTTCACGATCCTCACCAGCGCCACCGGCTTCCTGTTTCCGTTCAAGGAGCTGCTGCCGTCGCATATCATCGGCATCATCTCGCTGGTCCTGCTCGCGATCGCCTGCGTCGCGCTCTACGGCATGAAGCTCGCTGGGGTGTGGCGCCCGGTCTACATCGTGACCGCGATGATCTCGCTCTATTTCAACGTCTTCGTGCTGGTGATCCAGTCGTTCCTGAAGGTGCCGGCGCTCGCCGCGCTCGCTCCCGCCGTGGCGCCGGCGCCGCCCGGAGGTCCGGTGTTCGCCGTGGTGCAGGGCCTCGTGCTGGTGTTCTTCGTGGTGTTCACCATCGGCGCCTGGCGCCGCTTCAAGCCGATGGCGGTCGCCTGAACATACAAGGAGCCTAGCAATGCCCACCATCACCACCAAGGACGGCGTCGAGATCTTCTACAAGGACTGGGGAAGTGGCCAGCCGATCGTGTTCAGTCACGGCTGGCCGCTGTCGGCTGACGACTGGGACGCGCAGATGATGTTCTTCGTCACGCGCGGCTATCGCGTCATCGCGCATGACCGTCGCGGCCATGGCCGTTCGTCGCAGGTCGCCGACGGCCACGACATGGATCATTATGCCGATGATCTCGCAGCCGTGACGGCCCATCTCGATCTCAAGAACGCGATCCATGTCGGCCACTCCACCGGCGGCGGCGAAGTCGTGCATTACATCGCGCGCCATGGCGAGAGCCGGGTGGCGAAGGCCGCGATCCTCTCCGCAGTGCCGCCGCTGATGCTGAAGACGGAGGCTAATCCCGGCGGCCTGCCCAAGAGCGTGTTCGACGATTTCCAGGTGCAGCTCGCTGCCGGCCGCGCCAGCTTCTACCGCGACATCGCGGCCGGCCCCTTCTATGGCTACAACCGTCCCGGCGCAAAGCCGTCGGAAGCGGTGATCCAGAACTGGTGGCGCCAGGGCATGATGGGCGGCGCGAAAGCCCATTACGACGGCATCGTCGCGTTCTCGCAGACCGACTTCACCGAGGATCTGAAGAAGATCAATGTGCCGGTGCTGGTGATGCACGGCGACGACGACCAGATCGTGCCCTTCGCCGATTCCGCGCCGCTGTCGGCCAAGCTCTTGAAGAACGGCACGCTGAAGACCTACAAGGGTTTCCCGCACGGCATGCCGACGACGCACGCCGAGACCATCAACGCGGACCTGCTTGCGTTCTTCAAGGGGTGAGCGGCCTCAGTCCACGCGCGGACCGATCTGATTTCGAACCGGCCGGGTGCGAACACGTTCCAGTCGCGTGTGAGCCGGTGGTTGCAGCCTTTCATTAGTCAGTCTGCCGCGGAAGGCGCGCTGCGGGGATCCCGATGCAGATCATCATCTTCGGCGCGACCGGCATGGTCGGGCAGGGCGTCTTGCGCGAATGCCTGATCGATGCCCGCATCGATCGCGTGCTCGTGGTCGGCCGCAGCCCGACCGGCGTGCGCCACGCCAAGCTCACCGAGATCACACACGGCGAGTTCACGGACTACTCGGCGATCGAAGCGCAGCTCACCGGCTTCGATGCCTGCTTCTTCTGCCTCGGCGTCTCCTCGATCGGCATGAGCGAGGAGCGCTACCGCCATCTGACCTATGACATCACGCTCGCAGCGGCGACCGCGCTGGCACGGCTCAATCCGCAGATGACATTCGTCTATGTCACGGGCGCCGGCACTGATTCCACCGAGCAGGGTTCGCGGATGTGGGCGCGGATCAAGGGCAAGACCGAGAACGACCTGCTCAAGCTGCCATTCAAGGCGGCCTACATGTTCCGGCCCGGTGCGATCCAACCGCTCCACGGTGCCCGCTCCAAGACTGCGTGGGTGCAGGCCGTGTATGCAGCAAGTTGGCCGCTGTGGTCGGTGCTGCGCCGGCTCTCGCCGCGGCTCGTTACCTCGACCGAGCAGATCGGCCGCGCCATGATCCGGGTTGCGCGGGAGGGGTATCCGCGAAAGGTGCTGGAGATGGAGGATATCAATAGCCTCTAGTCCCGTAGGGCATTAGTTCTAGGGAAATTTCGCCGCCCGCGCGCGTTGAGCCCTATCCGCCCGAAGGAGAAAGCGCCGTCGATGTCTCCCCAGCTCAAACTGATCGCACTCGACGCCGACGACCTCTCCGTAATCTCGGCCCACGTCCAGGACGCCCGCGTGCAGCCCTCGGACATCATCTGGCGGCAAAGTGAAAAGCGGCTGGTCGTCGGCATGAGCCGGTTGGACTGGGAGCAGACGCTGGACGGCGAAGCCGAGCCGCGCAGGCTGGTGGCGGCTCTCCGGTTCGACCGCGTGCTCGCCTGCAAGTCGCGCGACATCGACCTCGACGCGCCGGACACTGTCCTGGACCTTGTCGGCATCGAATTCCACGGCCAGGACGCCCCCGGCGGGAGCGCCCTGCTGCTGTTTGCCCAAGGCGGCGCCATCCGCCTCGACGTCGAATGCCTGGAATGCGAGCTGACTGATCTGGGGGCGGATCAGCTGGGGACGGGGTTGGAGGCTGAAGGCGAGGGGTGAGGTGGCATGCCAACGCCACGCCTTCCGGTTTCGCCAGGACGACGCCGGAGGGGAGCGGCCCGGCTCAAGGGTTGACGCAGCTTCCCCGCCGCGCCATTGAGCAGGGGCCTGGTGAGCCAAACCGCGCCCCCAAAAACCAGTTAGAAGCCAAGATGCCCGTTCGTCTCGACCGCAGCAGCGCCGATTTTGACCAGCGATTCGGGGCCTTCCTCGCCGCCAAGCGCGAGGCCTCGGCCGATGTCGAGGCGGCCGCGCGTGCCATCGTCGACGACGTGGCGAAGCGGGGCGATGCCGCCTTGCTCGAGGCCACGGCAAAGTTCGACCGGTTGACGCTCGATGCATCCGACCTGCGCGTCACCGCCGCCGAGATCGAGGCCGCGGTGAAAGCCTGTGATGCAGCGACGCTGGATGCGCTCAAGCTCGCGCGCGATCGCATCGAGACCTATCACCGCCGCCAACTGCCGAAGGACGAGCGCTTCACCGATCAGCTCGGCGTCGAGCTCGGCTGGCGCTACACCGCGATCGAATCCGCCGGCCTCTACGTGCCCGGCGGCACCGCGGCCTATCCGTCCTCGGTGCTGATGAATGCGGTGCCGGCAAAGGTCGCCGGCGTGACGCGTCTCGTCATGGTGGTGCCCTCGCCCGACGGCAAGCTCAATCCGCTGGTGCTGGCGGCGGCAAAGCTTGGTGGCGTCACCGAGATCTATCGCGTCGGCGGTGCGCAGGCGGTGGCCGCGCTCGCCCATGGCACCGCGACGATCGCGCCCGTCGCCAAGATCGTCGGCCCCGGCAATGCATATGTCGCCGCGGCAAAGCGGCTGGTCTTCGGCAAGGTCGGCATCGACATGATCGCGGGTCCCTCCGAGGTGCTCGTCATCGCCGATGACACCGGCAATGCCGACTGGATTGCCGCCGACCTGCTGGCCCAGGCTGAGCACGATGCCAGCGCGCAGTCGATCCTGATTACCGATTCCGCGCGCCTTGCCGCCGATGTCGAAAAAGCCGTCGAGGCGCAGTTGAAGACGCTGCCGCGCGCCGTAATCGCCAGCGCCTCGTGGGCCGATTTCGGCGCCATCATCATGGTGAAGAACCTCAACGACGCCATTCCGCTCGCGGATGCGATTGCCGCCGAACATCTCGAGATCATGACGCAAGATCCCGACGCGCTCGCCGCAAAAATCCGCAACGCCGGCGCCGTGTTCCTCGGGCCGCATACGCCGGAGGCGATCGGGGACTATGTCGGCGGCTCCAACCATGTGCTGCCGACGGCGCGCTCGGCACGATTCTCGTCGGGGCTCTCGGTGCACGATTTCCTCAAGCGCACCTCGATCCTGAAATGCGGCCCGGATCAGCTGCGTGCGCTGGGACCAGCCGCGATGATTCTCGGCAAGGCGGAGGGGCTAGATGCCCATTCGCGCTCGATTGGATTGCGCCTCAATTTGTCATGACCCAGCCGCCCGAACAGGACGACTCGACCAATCGCATCGTCGGCGTCACGCTCGACGAGGACTCGATCGGCCGTTCCGGGCCTGACATCGAGCATGAGCGCGCGATCGCGATCTACGATTTGATCGAGCAGAACCTGTTCGCGCCGGAGGGCGCCGACGGGAAGGGGCCGTTCACGCTGCATATCGGGATCACCGGCAGCCGGCTGATGTTCGACATCCGTCGCGAGGACGGCACGCCCGTGGTCGCGCATCTGTTGTCGCTGACGCCGTTCCGGCGGATCGTGAAGGACTATTTCATGATCTGCGACAGCTACTATCAGGCGATCCGCACAGCGACGCCGGACAAGATCGAGGCCATCGACATGGGCCGCCGCGGCATCCATGACGAGGGCTCGCGCACGCTGCAGGAGCGGCTGAAGGGCAAGGTGCGGGTCGATTTCGAGACCTCGCGCCGGCTGTTCACGCTCATTACCGTTCTGCACTGGAAGGGTTAAGCGCGATGGCGGGTCCGCCACGCGCACGCGATCCGCAATCGGTGCTGTTCGCTTGCGCCATGAACAGCGTGCGCTCGCCGATGGCCGAGAGCCTGCTGCGGCACATGTTTCCGCAAGGGCTCTACGTGAAATCGGCCGGCGCCAGGCGCGGCGAACTCGATCCGTTCGCGGTGTCCGTGATGGCCGAGCTCGGCCAGGACATCTCCGCCCACAAGCCTCAGACCTTCGAGGAACTGGAGGATTGGGAGGGGTTGAATTTCGACCTGATCATCACGCTGTCGCCGGAGGCGCATCACAAGGCGCTGGAGCTGACCCGCACGCTTGCCGCCGACGTCGAGTATTGGCCGACGCATGATCCCACCACCATGGAAGGCAGCCGCGACCAGAAGTTGGCTGCCTATCGCGACGTCTGCGACCAGCTCCTGCTGCGCATCCGCCGGCGGTTTTCGAAGGTGGGCGCGGCGAACGGGTAGCATTCGGCGCCCGTAACACCCGCGTCACAGACTGCAGGCACACGCATCCTGTACCCGTCGAATCAGTAAAGTCCGGGTTCCCGGGTTGTGAAATCAGCCCCCGTCCGATAGGTTCCGCGCGCAATTCACCCCCTGCTTCATTCCCCAAATCACCTGATGCTCGGCCGCCCCAAATTCGTTCTCGCCTCCGGTTCGCCGCGGCGCCTGTCGCTGCTCAACCAGGCCGGCATCGAGCCGGACGCGCTCCGGCCCGCCGACGTCGACGAGACGCCGAAGCGGGGCGAGCTGCCGCGCGCCTGCGCCAACCGGCTCGCGCGGGCCAAGGCGGATGCGGCGCTCAAATCGGTGCAGCTTGACGACGAGCTGCGCGGCGCCTTCATCCTCTCCGCCGACACGGTGGTGGCGGTCGGCCGCCGCATCTTGCCCAAAGCCAACCTCGTCGACGAGGCCGCGCAGTGCCTGCGGCTGCTGTCGGGTCGCAACCACCGCGTCTACACCGCGATCACCCTGGTGACGCCGCGCGAGGCCTTCCGCCAGCGCCTGGTCGAGACCCGCGTCCGCTTCAAGCGCCTCTCGGAGGACGACATTCAGGCCTATATCGGCTCCGGCGAATGGCGCGGCAAAGCCGGCGGCTACGCGGTGCAGGGCATCGCCGGCTCCTTCGTGGTCAAGATGGTGGGGTCCTACACCAACGTGGTCGGCCTGCCGCTCTACGAGACCACCACGCTGCTGGGCGGCGAAGGTTTCCCGATCCGCTTCGGCTGGCTCAACGCCACCGCCGTCTGAGCCGAAAAGCCGCTCCTGCAAAAATCGCGAAAACAACCCCATGCACAGTAGAATTGCCCCGCGGAAATCTGGCCGGGACGCCTGCGCTTCCGCCGGAGGAACCCCTTTGGCGACGGGCTCTTGAACTCTCTCACCTCGTGTAAGCTGAGCACCCTATGGACGACCAGGTGAAAAAGCCCGCAAGCCCCCTCAAAACCTGTCCGATCTGCGGCAAGCCGCAGTCCGAGGCCACCCGCCCGTTCTGCTCCTCGCGCTGCCGCGACGTCGATCTGAACCGCTGGCTGAAAGGCTCCTATGTCATTCCCGGCCGGGATGACGAGGCAGACGGAGAGGAATAACCCTGTTCTATCAAGCATTTAAATTGTAGATGCACCGCTACGCGGCGTTGCCTCCGAGCCACGTCCTGCCTTGTGCACAGCCGGGCCACGCCCCGCGAAGCCATCGGCGAAGCGTGGGTGGACAGGCAGCCTTCAGCCCACTATAAACCGCCCGCTCGATGGGCTTTGGCCCCTCTTTGGAGCACGCCCAGGTAGCTCAGTTGGTAGAGCATGCGACTGAAAATCGCAGTGTCGGTGGTTCGATTCCGCCCCTGGGCACCATTTTCGCTCTCCACGGGCAACATCTTGCCCAGCGCCAAGCCTTGAGCGCCAAGCCTTGACCAGCCGGCTCGCGCAGCAATCCGTTCCGGAACCAGATCGCGCCCGCCGTTGCTGGCACTCTGCTTGCTCAGCCAGGACCAAAGTCTGGCCTTGGAAGAGAGGCCGTTTCAGGTTGAGGCAAGTGATGCAAGAAATGTCCCGTTCTGGTGCTGCCGGCGAACTCCGGCTCGATGCGTTGGTCGCCGATTTGTGGTGGCGCGTTAGACTCATCAACACCGACATTCTCGAGGAAGAGGCGAGAGCAGGGGTGTTTGACGTGCTTCAGCCGACCTATCCGCTTCTTGCGCTGAATCTTCGCGCGCGACGCGACAATTTGGTCTCGACGATCGGCGTGCTCGAGCAGCGTGCGCGATCAACGTCGGAAGCGGCTTGAGCGCGGTCTTCTGTTACACCGGGAACGTCAGCGATTTCGCGAGCCTGACCAGATCGACCTGGCGCCGGCAGCCCGTCTTTTCGAAGACGTGAATGAGATGGCTCTTCACGGTGCTGACGGAAACGCGGAGCAAGGCCGAGATTGCGTCTCGTGTGTGTCCCTCGCAGATGAGCTCGAAGATGCGAATCTCGGCCGGCGTCAGGTCATAGAGCTGGTTGAGCGCATCGTGAAGCAATCGCGGCGGCCCGGAGGCTGACGTCACGAACACGGCGGCAGCGGCGCTCTGGATCAGACCGGATCGTGTGTGGCTGCGTCGCAGCGGCAGAACGTGGATGACGAGAGGCTCACCGCTTTGGCGAGGGATCGGGATGCCGATGCCTTTTTGCCCGAGCGTCGCCTCGTCCTTTGCCGCCTGCGCGACGGCTGATTGCAATGTGGCCGTGCTCGCCGCGGATTGAACCGCGATCCTGCCATGCCTTGCCACGATCGGATCGCCGGCCGCGAGCATCGCCGCGGCTGCGGCGTTGGTGTGAACGATCTTCGAATCCTCGTCGGCCAGGACGACGCCCACCGTCAGGGCCTCCACCGTCGCCGCGAATGTGTTGGCTTCCACCGCCTTCATGTCGAACAGATTGCTGATCGTCACGGCGCGGCGGATGTGAGGCGCCAGAAGGCGCAATCCGTCGACCTGCGCATCGTCGATCCGGCCTGCCGACTCATGCTGGCTGAATATCGCATTTCCAACCATCGTCCTGTCGCGAACGAGGCCGACGGCAACGGCGTCGAACAGGCCCCTGGGCATGGCCCATTCGCGATAGTAGCGGTTGCTGGAAATAACGTCCGGCCGGACGGCTTGGGATTGAACGACCGGCTCGCCGAGCGGGTATTGCCGAATGCGTTCGGCGCCGCCCCAGAGCTCGATGATGTCGGGGCCGTAGCCGACCCCGTTCTGGGCCATCTGGGCCAGGTCGGACCCGGAGACCGCATTGACGACGGCCTTCATGTTGGTGAGGCTGGCGACCGAGAGCGCGCCGGTGGCAAAGCCGAACTGGGCGCAGATCTGATCTAGAACTTCGGTCCAGCCTTCCGGCGCGATCACACAATCATAGACACTGCCGATGAGGTCCGAGAACTTCTCGACCGAAGCCTGCTGCATTCCAAACCACTCACTTGAAAATAACGGACGTCACGTGAACGCTAGTTTAGGAGTGGCTTCGTCGCCTATGGTGTATTTCACAATCCTGAGGTGATCTTATCATCGTGATTCCGTGGCGCAAACGGGAACACCGAACACAAATGCTTATGACGCTCTCCTGGGCGGCTGCCATGATTTTCACGAATTACGGAACGTCAACGCCTTGGCTGCATAAGCCCGACGCTCGGGTGTCTGATTAAAACTGCGGCAGATTCGACGTCGATTGCAAAATCTACCTTGTTGTCAGGTAGCTCGCAGTGATCCACCAAGCGAAAGGCAGAACTCCATGCACAACTCCATCCAGCGATCGCATTGGCGACGTGGTTACACCCTCGAGCGCGACGACGCATCGTCTGCGACCATCGCGACCAGCCCATCGTGGGCGACCATCGCAATCAACCCATCGTCCGGGACCACCGCCACTAAGCGTCCTGGCGACGGAGCCGAACTGAGGAGGTTCGGCTCCGCTTCGCGTCATGCATCGTCTGCGCGTGGCGCCTATGTCCATTCGCGATTGTGAGGCTGGAGAACGAGCCACGCCCGCGCTCTCATGCTATTGCTGCCTCGCAACGACGCGAGGACACCCATGCTCCCCCTTCCCGCCGATATCTTCACCGAGCCCGAGGACGTCTCGCCCGACGGACTTGCCAATCTCGGCCCGCTCCGCCGTCTCGCCGGTGTCTGGCAGGCCGACAAGGGTATCGACATCAATCCGAAGGCCGAGGGGCCGGAGCGGCGGACCTTCATCGAGCGCATCCGGATGGACCCGATCGATCCGCAGGCCAACGGGCCGCAGCTGCTCTATGGGCTGCGGTATCACATCCACATCAACACGCCCGAGGAAGACATCACCTTCCACGACCAGGTCGGCTACTGGTTGTGGGAGCCCGCGACCGGGTTGATCATGCAGACGCTGGCGATTCCGCGCGGGCAGGTGCTGCTGGCGTCGGGCAAGGCCGGGCCGGGCGACAAGGAGATCTCCGTGACCGCCAAGCGCGGCGACACCGCTTACGGGATCTGCTCGACTGATTTTCTGGAACAAGCGTTCCGCACCGATGCTTACCGCTGCGACATCACCTTCAACGACGACGGCAGTTGGACCTATCTGATCCAGACCGAGTTGTTCGTGCACGGCGCGCCGTTCAACCATCGCGACACCAACACGCTGAAACTCATCGCGCCGCCAAAGCTCAATCCCCTCGCTTTGATCGTGAACGATCGCGCCACGGGGAATGAGAAGGGCAATGAGCCGGCTGCCTGAGCGCGGCCCGGAGATACGCATGAAGCCTTACGTCATCTGCCTGATGCATTCGAGTCTGGACGGCCGCACCCATCCGAGCCGCTGGCGCCCGAAGGGGGCAGGAACGGACTGGTTCGAGAAGATCCACGACGAGCTCGGCGGCGACGCCTGGGTGATCGGCCGCATCACCGGCTCGGAGTTCGCCAAGGGCGATGCCTATCCCACGACGGCGGACGCGAAATTTCCGCGCGAAAACTGGTTTGTGCGACGCGACGCGAAAACCTATGGCGTCGTGCTCGATGCGCAGGGCAAGATCGGCTGGGGCCGCTCCGATATCGGCGGCGATCCGATCGTCGTCGTGTTGACCGAGAGCGTCGCCGATTCGCATCTCGCGGGGCTCCGCGGCGAGGGCGTGTCCTATATCTTTGCCGGCAAGTCCGAGATCGACCTCGCGCTGACGCTGGACATCCTCAACCGCGAGCTCGGCGTGAAGCGCCTGCTGGTGGAGGGCGGCGGTGTCGCCAACGGCGCGTTCCTGCGTGCCGGCCTGATCGACGAGTTCAACCTGATCCTCAGTCCCGCGATCGACGGTGCCAAGGGCGCGCCCTTCGTGTTCGATTCCACGGACTCGGACGGCGACCGGCGCGCACCGCTGAGCGCGATGACGCTGGAGAGCACGCGGGATCTCGGTGGCGGCGTCCTGCTGCTGCGTTATCTGATCCAGAACGATCCGCAGGCCGTGGGCAAGTAACAGCACCGAGATGTCGGCAACATCCGAGCATATCGTCATTGTCGGTGCCGGCGCGGCCGGTCTGATGGCGGCGCGCGAGCTGGCGCGCGCGGGCAGGACCGTGACAATCCTGGAGGCGCGCGAGCGCTGCGGCGGCCGCATCCACCCGCTGCCTGCTTCGGAGTTCGGCTACCCCGCCGACGGCGGCGCCGAATTCGTCCACGGCGAGGCGCCGGTCACGCGCGCGTTGCTGCGTGAAGCCGGGCTGTCCCTACAGGAGATCGAGGGCGAGCGATGGGGCTTTGACGGCGCTGACATCGTGCGCGAGGATCGCCACGATCCGCATCAGGCTGAGCTGCACGCCGTGGTCCGGGAATTGAACGACGACCTCACTGTCGCCGATTTCCTGCGCCGGCATTTTGCCGGGGATGAGCATGCGCGGCTGCGCCATTCGATCGAGCGAATGGTTGAGGGCTATGATGCGGCCGATCCCGAGTCCGCCTCCACGCTGGCGCTGCGCGAGGAATGGATGGCTGGCGGGCACTCTCCGCAGGCGCGCATCAAGGGCGGCTATGGTGGGATGATCGACTTCCTGGCAGCCGAGTGCCGCAAGCTTGGCGTGACGTTTCGCTTCGGCTGCGTGGTGTCGGCGATCGAGGAGGAGGGCGGCGCGATCGTCGTTCGCTGTGTCGGCGGCGACGTGCAGGGCTGCGATCGCGTGATCATCACCGTTCCGTTGCCGTTGTTGCGCGAGATCGGGCTGCCGAGCCGCGCGCGCGCGAAGGCGGCGGCGGCCGACGATATCGGCTTCGGTAACGTGATAAAAATCCTGCTGCGCTTCAGGCGGCCATGGTGGCGTGAGCGCAAGGAAGAGCTCGCGGACATGGCCTTCCTTTTGTCCGACCAGGCCATCCCGGTGTGGTGGACGCAATATCCGAACCGGCATCCCGTGCTGACCGGATGGTTCGGCGGCCCGCGCACGGCAGCGCTGTCGCGTCTCGACCCGCAAGCGCTGATCGATACCGGGCTCGATTCGCTTGCGATCGTCTTTGGCCTGTCGGGCCAGGACCTCGCACGCGAACTCGTCATCGCGGTCGCGACAAACTGGGCGCACGATCCCTACGCCCGCGGCGCTTATTCCTGGGCGACGCCGCGAACGCGCGAGGCGCAAACGATCCTTGCGCGCGCCGACGGTCCGGTGCTGTTCTCCGGCGAGGCGCTCTATCGCGGAGCCGACATGGGTACAGTCGAAGCGGCGCTGGCGAGCGGTCAACAGACGGCGGGGATAATCTTGCGGGAATAGGCTGACGAGCAAAGAAAGGCCCGCGTTTCGCGAGCCCTTCGTCTTGCTGCCTTTCGTCTTACCAGCGGCTGCCGCCGAAGCCGAACGTCACGCTGGGACCGCCGCCGCCGTAATATCCGTACGGTCCACCGCCGTAATAGCCGTGGTGCCGCGGATAATAGCCGTAGCTCCGGTAGTGCGGACGATGAAATCCGTGATGGTGGTGAGGACGCCAGTGATGGCGATAGCCGTGATGGTGGTGCCTGTGCTGCGCGCTGATATCGGTTAACTGGGCGGCTGGCGCGTTCTGTTTCGCACTTGAATGATTGGCCGCGTTCGCCGCGGATCCGCCGACAAGCGCCGCAGCACCGACGGCCATCGCGACAAAGAGATACTTCATGTCATCACTCCGGTTGAATGTCGTGTGACAACACATGGTCATCCGGCACGTTCCGGCCAGTGCGGGCGTCGAAACGACGCAGTTACATTGGTCCGGTTCGCGCGGCTGCGTGCGTCTCTTGAGATCTATTGTCGCATCACCGGCGTGATCGCAACTCTGCCATCACTCTGCCGCGAATGACGCAATCACGTCATCGGTGGTGACGATGCGCGCGAATTCGTCGGTGAGCAATCTCGGCTTCGACACACAGCTGGTGCGCGGCCATCTGAATTCGACCCTGGCGTCTTCGAGGATGCGATCTGCATTCCCTGCCGCATGCCCTACATCACCAGCATGTTCATGCCGCGCAGCGCGGCCGACCGCTGCCGGTGCCCAGGAATTCCGTCAATCTCGCCTTCTTCGCGACGCTGGAAAGGCGTTCACGTAACGGATGGAGCTATTTGAACGGATCCTGGATCGACGGCGCCGACTGCCTGATGCGGCGCACGCTCACCGGCGTGCCGTCGGAGACGAACAGGAGTTCGTACTTCCGGCCCTCGCTGTCGGTCGCGGAGCAGGTGACGTCGTTCACCTTCTTGGCGGCGAAATTGCCGGTCTGGCGGCAGAGGCCGGTGGAGGTCTGCTCGGCCGGCACCGGCAGCCCGTCGACCTTGGGGCGGTCCTTGGAGTTGAGCAGCATGCGGTCGATCGGCAGCTCGTAGGAATTGTCGTCGGCGCGCTTGCCGTTCTCGCCGGAGAACGACACGACGTGATTGTCATCAGCGGGATCGTCGACCGCGACCGTGAAATTGACCCGGCCCTTGTCACCATGAGCGTAGGCGACCGTCTTGCAGGGGAAGGTGCGGCCGGCAACCTTCAACGTCTTGCAGTGGCCGGACATCAGCGCCAGCAAGTCGATAAAGGCGGTCTGTTGCCCGGGCGGATTGTTGACGGGAATCGGCGCGGAAGACTCGGCAAAACAAGGGCTTGCCAAGAGGACCAAGGTGGCGACGAGGGCAGCAGCGAGGATGGGGCGGCAGAGGCGCATCGGAAGGCTCACATGCCAGGGAACGACCGAAAAGTCCCGTCGGATAACCAGCGAACCGTAAATTGGTTGCGATCCCGTTTGTTCTGCCGGACTCGTCTGAAATACCACCGCGCCACCCCAACGGCAATTCGCCCATATCGCCCAACCCATTCCCGGCCAGCACTTGCCGTCAGGCCGGTGTTTTTTTCGTGGCGGGCTACCCCATAGCCGCCCGCCAGCGCGTATCGCGCAAGGATGGGCGGCGGTGCAGGCGGGCGTCGAGCAGGGCGCGGGCGCGCGGCAGGTCGCCGCTGCGCATGAGGGCAACGACAAAAGTGTCCTCGATCAACTCGCGCTGGGCGTGGCTGCCGCCGAGACGCACGACCTCGTCGAGGACCGGCGCGAGCATTTGCACGCATGCCGCGTAATCCTCGTCCGCAAAGGCTGCCAGCGCGCGGCAGACCGCCGGCACGACGGGGCCGGCCGGCAGCTTGCCATCGGCGAGCCGCTGCTCGATCGCGGTCAACCGCGCGACAAGCGCCTCGCGATTTTGCGTTGCGGCTGCGAACAGTGCCATGTGGATATCGGCGAAGGGCAGGCTCGATTTCGGAAACAGTCTTTGCGCGGTGGCATCGGCTTCGACCCAGAGCGCTCTCGGCACGACGTGGCCGTAAGCCGACAGGCGCCAGAGCAGTGACGCACCGTCGGTGACGAGATTGAGCGGCGGCGCCTGTGTGGCCTTTGGCTGCAGCACATCGGCATAGATCGCGAGCGCCCGCGCGGCATCGCCATGCTCCAGCGCGCCGAGCGCCTGATGCCAGCGGATGTGGCCGTGCAAGATCCCGGCGCGGTCGTAACAGGGGATCCAGTCGTCGACGAGCCGGTCGGCCGCTTCGATCGAACCGTCCTCGAACATCGCATGCAGCACGGCGTGCACGGCATGGGCATTCTGCCGGCGCAGCTCGAAGCCGCGCTCGGTGACACCGCGGCCGCGACTGACATTGCCGTTCTCGGTCATCGCCCAGCCGTACATGGTGAGGAACCACCAATCCTCGCCATAGTCATGCGCGACGCGCTCGCACAGCTCCTGCCGGGCGCGGTCGTGATCGGCCATGCCGGAGAACGCGAACAGGCCGAAGGCGCCGAGCGGCAGCGACAGCACCAATGCATTGCGCGGCCACGCCTCGACGTGCTTCATCGTCGCCGCGATTGCCTCGGGCAGCCGGCCCTCAATTGAAAGCGCCAGCGTCTCGACATGCGAACGCTCGCGTTCCGTGCCGCGTGTCGCCACGAGCTCACGGGCGAGTGCCGCCTTCTGCCGTGCCAGATCGCCTTGCTGATAGAAGCCATGCAGGCGGGCGCGGGCGATATGGGCCAGCGCAAAATCCGGATCGGCCGCAATCGCGCACTCCAAGGTTTCCGCCGTGCCGGTCCAGCCCGCGAGCATGAGGTCGACGCCTTCGCGATAAGCGGACGCCGCCTTGGGCGAAGAGGTAGAGAGCGGCAGGCCGTAGCGATCTTCGAGGGCCATTCTTGTCTCCGGCTCAGGCCGTCCGCGCGCGACGTCCTTCAATCGGATAGGCCGGGTCGTTGTAGCCTGGCGTCGAGGGATGACCCGGCACGACCAGTCTGTCGATCAGCGCCTCGTCCTCGGCGGTGAAGCGATAGTCGAGCGCGCCGGTATAGCCGTCCCATTGCTCCTCGGTGCGCGGGCCGGCAACGATCGAGGAGACAAAGGCGGAGTTCAGCACCCAGGCGACCGCGAACTGGCCTGCGGTGATGCCATTTTTCTCGGCGTGGGCCTTGATCTCCTGCGCCAGCTGGAGCGATTCCGGCCGCCATTCGGTCTGCATCATGCGGGTGTCATTGCGGCCCGCGCGCGTCTCCTTGTCGGGAGCCGCGTCGGGCGTGTATTTGCCGGTCAGCACGCCGCGCGCCAGGGGGCTATAGGGCACGATGCCGAGGCCGTAATAGGAGCAGGCCGGGAAGTGCTCGACTTCGGGCATGCGATTCATGGCGTTGTAATAGGGTTGGCTCACCGCGGGCCGGTCGATGCCGAGCCGGTCGCAGATGTTGCAGATTTCGGCGACGCGCCAGGCGCGGTAGTTCGAGACGCCGAAATAGCGCACCTTGCCGGCGCGGATCAAATCGCCCATCGCGCGCACCGTCTCCTCCAGCGGCGTCGAATGGTCTTCCTTGTGCAGATAATAGATGTCGATGTGGTCGGTGCCGAGCCGCTTCAGGCTCTCATCCGCCGCTTGCAAGACCCAGCGTCGCGACAGGCCGACACGGTTGGGATCGTCGCCCATGGGATTGGCGAGTTTCGTGGCCAGCACCCAGGCGTGACGGTTGTTGCCGATGGCGCGTCCCACGACCTGTTCGGATGCGCCCTTGGAATAGGCGTCGGCGGTGTCGATGAAATTGACCCCGGCCTCGTGCGCCTTCGCGATGATCCGCTTTGAGGTGGCTTCATCGGTCGGCCCGCCGAACATCATGGTGCCCAAGCAGATCGGCGACACTTTCAGGCCGCTGCGGCCGAGTTGGCGGTATTGCATGGGCGCGTCCTTGCTGCTTCTTCTGGCGACAGCATAACCGTCTCACTCCGTCATTGCGAGCGCAGCGAAGCAATCCAGAGATGCGTCTGCGGCGGCAGTCTGGATTGCTTCGCTGCGCTCGCAATGACGCGGTTGGCGGAGATGCTTGCTACGCTCTCAGCTGTCATCGCCCGGCTTGACCGGGCGATCCAGTATTCCGAGAGGGCTGTAGTTCAATCGAGAAGCCGCGGCGTACTGGATTCCCCGCCTGCGCGGGGAATGACAGCGGTGGGTATCGCTCCTACCCCGGCCCCTTCAAGATCTTGAACACACCATTGGCCATCACCACGCAGCGGCCGTCCACCGTCACCTCGGTGCTCATGAAGATCAGGCTGCGGGTCGAGCGCACCACGCGCGGGCGGGAGATCAGGATGTCGCCGATCTGGCCGGCTTCGACGAAATGTGTGTCGAGCTGCACCGTCGCCATGAACTCCTTGCCCGAGACATAGCGGGCAGTCATGCCGCAGGTACGGTCCGCGAACGTCATCATCACGCCGCCCTGGACCATGCCGCGGCGATTGTGGTGCTTGTCCTCGGTCGCAAGTGCGAATTCGTACTGGCCGTCGACCTTGCGCTCCCACAATGGGCCGATCAGGTGCATGAAGCCCGTGGTCTCCAGGATGGTCCAGCCGTCTGCTTTCAGCCTCGCGGCGGTCTTGTTGGTCATGTCGTCCATTTCCTGAGCGGGTCGTGCGATCTCGTTTCATCGGGGCCGGACGTGGTGTAGTCAAGCATGATGAGACCGTTCGACGATGCCACACGGCGGAATATCGCGGCTGCCTGTGCGGCCTTCACGCGGCTGCCGGAGGATGAGGCGCCGGCGGCGTTGAAGCGTGCCGCTGTGGTGATTGCGCTGACCGCAGCCAGCGAGCGCGATGACACGGCGTTCCTGCTCACGCTGCGCGCATCGCATCTGCGCGCCCATCGCGGCCAATGGGCTCTTCCCGGCGGACGCTGCGATGCCGGCGAGACGCCGGTCCAGGCGGCACTGCGCGAGCTCGACGAGGAGCTTGGCCTGCGCCTCACCGGCGCGGAGGTGCTCGGCACGCTCGATGACTATCCGACCCGCTCCGGTTATCTGATCACGCCGGTCGTGGTCTGGGCCGCCGATAGTGCCGCGATCAAACCAAACCCGGACGAGGTCGCCTCCGTCCATCGCATCGCGCTTGCGACGGTCGAGCGCGCCGACGCCTTCGATTTCGTCGCGATCCCCGAGAGCACGCGCCGTGTGATCCGTTTCCATCATCAGTCGAGCTTGATTCACGCACCGACGGCGGCCCTGATCTACCAGTTCCGCGAAGTGCTGGCAGGACGGCACACCCGCGTCACCGAGCTGGAACAGCCGGTATTCGCCTGGAAATGATGCGAGGGGCGAAAACGAGGTAAACGGCGCGTTAACGTGACAGTTACCGGATGCCTGCTAAGAGGGCAGCATGCATCAATCGATTCGAAATGCCGTGAGACTGGTTCCACTCGCGCTCATCCTGCTCGCGCCTGCCGTGCGCGGCGGCGAATCCGACGCGCTGCCGCCGGCCGTCCGCAATGCCAATGCCCAGCTGTTGTCGCAGTTCTTTGCGCAAGGCGGCGTGTCGCCCGCCGTGCTGGAATATCGCCGCAAGCTGCAGGAGTATCAGGCGGCGCGCGCGGCCTTTGACGAGGAAGCCGGCGCCTATTGGAGTCAGATCTCCGAGAAGCGGAAAGGCCGTAATGCCAAGCGGCGCAGCGGGCAGCAGGTCACGCTCGACGATTACGTGCTGGAGCATCCGCCGCTCTATAACGGGCCGAAACGGCCGGTGAATCCGGAGCCGGAGGAAACCCCGGACCGCCCGACGAAAAAGCCGATCCCGGTGGTCGCCGATCTGCTGCGCGCGGCGCAGGAGCTTTATCAGTTCACGCCACAGCGGCCGGCCAACGAAGTCGAATTCAAGCGCGTCTATGCACGCTACGCGCTGGCCTCGGGGCTGACGCGCGAGCAGGCGGTGCGGGTCTACGCGTTCGAGACCGGCGGCACCGGCAGTTACGACGTGCAGGCGGGAATCGAACATGGCGGCAAGCGCGCCATTTCGACCGCGATGGGCTACAACCAGCTGCTGACGACCAACAGCGTCGAGCTGCTGGCCGAGCAAGGCCATGAATTCATCCGCGCTCTCTCTGACAAGGTGGCGCGGACCTCAGGCCCGGCGCGTCAGTCGCTCGAGCACAAGCTCACTGTGCTCAAGAAAATGGTGGCGCACGCCAAGTCGGTGCCCGACACCTGGTCGGAGCACGAGAAGATCGGCAACACCGCGCAGGGCTGGGCCATGCATGCCATGGTGCTCGACATCGATATCGGGCCGATGCTGCAGACTCACAAGCTGCTCACCTCGGTGCTGTTCGCGCGTGCCAAGGGCTACAACCGCCCGCTCAGCGCGGCCGAGCTCGAGATGATGAACCTCACCGGCGACGGCACCGGCCTCGACATGGTGACAATGCCGCAGGTAATGCGCGAGCAGGTGCCGACTTCGAACTTCTTCCAGCGCGGCGGCTACGAGCGTAACCCGGTCGCGATCCGCCACAACACGGTGGCGAAGCTGCTGGCGGTGACGGATACGAGGATGGACAGCAACAGCAACAACGCCGGCGCGCGCGAGCTGGCGGGGGCGTTTTAGGCGGCGTCGTCCGGCGAAGGCCGGGACCCATTACCACAGGGCATAGTTTGGGAGGACGGTCGTTCGGTACTGCGGCCGTACGCAATCGAGGGATCACGCGGTATGGGTCGCGGCCTTCGCCGGGACGACAGCAGTGTGTGGCGTCGCCGCGACCTCGCCCTACTGATCCGACCCGAACTTGAACTTGCCGTCGCCTTCCAGATACGGGCCGCTGCGCATGTAGAGCTGGCCGTTGTGGCCGAGGAAGAACAGCGTGCCCTTCGGCACCTTCTTGGCGCCCTTCAGAAGTTCGCCGGCATTGCTGGTGCCCATCTTGTAGGAGAAGGTCTTGCCGTCCTTGTCATAGGCGTAGCCGGTGTCGGGCTTGAGCTCCCAAGGTGTTGCAGCGGTCTGCGCCAATGCGGGTGCAGCGAACGCGCCGAGCACGGCCGTCACCAAAAATATCCTTGTCGAAAATGCCATCACCCTATCCTCCCCATCGAGGCTCCCGGCTTGAACAAATCACGAACGGCGCTTCCAGGTCAATTTGCGAAAGCGCCGCAGCGCATCACGTCTTGCCGAGCAGTTTGTGATTTTCCCTTCGTCCCCGCGCGACTATGTTCCGCTTTCCGTCTAGAACGCAATTCGACAAAAACATTGGGTAGGGGATGATTCGAATGAACCTCGTCATTAAAGCTTGCTGGGCCGCCGGCCTGTTGCTGACGGTGCTCGCGCCGGCCGCCCGTGCCGATGATTACCAGCTCAGCCACAACCAGAGGATCTCGTGCAGCCGCGGCCTGGCCCCGGGCAAGCTGAACACCGCGACCTGCAAGTCATACACCTACCTCTTCAACACCAAGACCTCGGAATATTTCCGTTGTCAGGTCTCGCTGGCGCTGACCCGGGACAACAAGGAAGTCATCAACGTCCAGACCGACGGCGGCTGTACCAAGAAGCCGCGCATCTTCGACACCGACGGCCATTACGATTTCGACGCGACCGAGACCGAGCCGCCGAACACCAATTCGTTCTTCGGCCCCGGCGGCTACTCGGTGTGGGCCGCCGACGTCGGCGCGCAGAAGGTGCGCGGCTGCATCATCATCTCCTCCGGCCTCGGCTCCGACATCTCCAAATGCCTGGACATGACCTTCCAGTGAGGGGCTGACCAGACCTGGCTGCGCCACCTCGCCGCACCTGGCGAGTTCCCCAAAAATCGAACCAGCACAGCCATTTACTGCAGTCCTGTTTTGACTTTTGGATGGGTTGACCCGCCCCCCTCATCCGGCCAACTTCCGGCCGGTTTGGGGAGTAGAAAGATCATGAAACGAACGATTTTCGGCGTGGCCGCGGCTCTTGCTCTGGCGGCCTCGGCACCTTGCGCGCAGGCGCAATCCTTTATCAATGTGCTGACCGGTGGCACCTCCGGCGTCTACTATCCGCTCGGGGTCGCGATCGGGAAGATCTACGGCGACAAGATTCCTAACGTGAAGACGCAGGTGCAGGCCACCAAGGCGTCGGTCGAGAATCTGATCCTGCTCCAGCAGGGTCGCGGCGAGATCGCGTTCACGCTGGGTGACTCGCTGAAAGCGGCCTGGGATGGCGACGAGGAAGCAGGCTTCAAGTCCAAGCTCGACAAGCTGCGCACGATCGGCGCGATCTATCCGAACTACATCCAGATCGTCGCGACTGCCGAGAGCGGCATCAAGACGCTTGCGGATCTCAAGGGCAAGAGCCTGTCGGTCGGCGCGCCGAAATCGGGCACGGAGCTGAATTCGCGCGCCATCCTGGCGGCGGCCGGCATGAGCTACAAGGATCTTGGCAAGGTCGAGTATCTGCCGTTTGCCGAATCCGTCGACCTCATGAAGAACCGCCAGCTCGGCGCGACGCTGCAATCGGCCGGGCTCGGCGTGGCCTCGCTGAAGGATCTGTCGACCTCGAGCCCGATCGTGGTGGTGTCGGTGCCGAAGGAGACCGTCGACAAGATCGGCCTGCCCTTCATCGCGGCGACCATTCCCGCCAACACCTACACCGGGCAGGACAAGGACGTGCCGACTGCGGCGGTGGTCAACTACCTCGTCACCAGCTCGGCGGTGTCGGACGATCTCGCCTACCAGATGACAAAACTGGTCTACGAGTCGCTGCCCGAACTCGCCAACGCGCATGCGGCCGGCAAGGAGATCAAGCTCGAGACGGCCGCCAGCGGCAGCCCGGTTCCGCTGCACCCCGGCGCGATCCGCTATTACAAGGAAAAGGGGCTGATCAAGTAACGTCGGCCTCGTTATCGGACGTCATGGCCGGGCTTGTCCCGGCCATCCACGTTCTAAGGCCAGGCGAGAAAGATCGTGGATGCCCG